>JABHHG010000078.1 GCA_018671635.1 Fidelibacterota bacterium
ATTGATGCAATTTCACATTATTGGATCCATTGTGATTACATTATTAAGTGTGATTATTTTTGCATTTTTATCTTATGTATATTGGCAGAATATTAAACCATTAAAATCCTATCAAAAGTATGTTCTTATGAGCCTTCGAATTCTTTCATTAGTGTTTATAATATTTTTGATTCTGGACCCTTGGTTTCAATGGAGTAAGCAAATTGAAACTAGAGCAAATTTATCCATTTATCTTGACGCATCAATAAGTATGCAATCTCAGTTTGATTTTGATAAAATTGAAATTGGAGAACTGAAATCTCAAATTGACGAATGGTCCGATAAAAATAATCTTGATAATGAGTGGTATCTATTTGGTGAAGATATTAGGGGCGCATCCATTAGAGAGACGGGTTCTTTCTCAGATAGCTTTACTGATTTCAGCCAACTTCCAGACTATATGATAATTAATAATGGAGGCCAATCCATTCTAATTACAGATGGTCAGTCAAATCGGGGGATGGAAGTCAAAGATTTACAGTTTAATGAAGATTTAAAAATTCATGTCATTGGAGTTGGTTCAGATCAAATCTTAGATGATATATGGATAGAAAATATCACCATACCTTCACAGGTATTTGTGGAAGATTCAGTGATTATTAAAATGACAATTGGGTATGAATTATTTGCAGGTTTATCTGCTGAATTAATTTTCAATTTAAAGGATAAGAAGAATCTATCTACTCCCATAAAAATCCCATCAGGAAATGGATTTATTGACGTTGAAAGCACTTTTATTGCATCTCAGTTAATAGGACTAAATCAGATTGAAGTGTCTGCTAACATTAAAGAGTTTGATGTAGAGAATAATATTGACTTAATTGATATTAATATAAATTTACATAAAAAAGGAGTATTATTAGTTTCTGGTGGACTCTCACCGAATACGTATTTAATTAAAAGTTTAATTAAAGAACTACCGTCACATACTTTGACGCATCTATATAAGAAAAATAATATAGAATCGAATTTGAAGTTTAATAGAATTTTAGAAGATCCTACTATTGAATTGATTGTTTTTGATGATTTCCCAGGAGCCATTCGAGATGCTTCAATATTTCAACAAATTACTCAAAACAGTCTGTGGAGAAATTCGTCCAAAATCTATTTCGAAGGTCCTAAGTCCAATGCTTCAACAGGAGAAATTTTAAGTGAAAAGCTTAACTCAAATATTAGAATTACGGATAGTATAAATGACTTGAAAATTGATTTTTTTAATGAACTATCAATATTAAAAACCATCGATTTAGCTTCCATTCCACCCAGCAAGAAGCAAATGATTTGGCAAAGTGATGCAAAAAATATAATTTATGCATATACTGACAATAGTGCGGCAGTCGTAAAGGATAATGGATTTTATGGTGTTTTTATACAGGATGCACATGAACTTGCACTCAGTGAAAATAAAAACCGAAAATCAGTACTAAAAAAAGTTTTTTCCAATTTATTGGTACATGCATTTACAGGTGATGAGAATTTAATGAAAGTCACTTCTGAGAAGCAAAAGTATATGGCTAACTCTGCTATTAATTTTAATATTGAAAAAAGTTCAATGCTTGATGATGGACTCGTTAAAATTCTTGTGCAAGCACAAAGTGGAGAAGTAGTAAAGAATATTCCCCTTTCAATTATGGAGACGGTTTCTCCACCTCAATTTATTTCTATCCCTGGAGATTATTCAGCCATTGCATCCCTTGAAACGAAGGGTGGAGGACGAATAGAAAGTCTTCCATTTCAATTTAGGGTAATTGGAAATTTGCTAGAATCAGATAATCTTTTTGAGAATAAAAATGACCTCCAGCATGTGGCGTGGAAAAACGGGGGAACATATTCTGATCCGAACCATTTAGAGGTTGTTTTATCGGCATTGAATAGTCGTCCCAAATCACAGTTAAAAGAATATAAATTTAGCGCGCTCTCAACTCAGCGTTATTGGTGGGTACTCATCATATTATTATCCATCGAATGGTTTCTCAGAAAAAGAGAAGGATTACTTTAAAGCGAGTATATTTGAAAAATTTATTACTTTATATCATCACTGGAATGACACTCTTGTTTGGATTCAATAACAAGAGTTTTGTCAATTCATCTTCATTTAAGCAAATTTCATCTACCCTTCCCATAAAGAATGTGGATGTTTTAGAGGCCAGTTTGAATCCTGATAGTCTCTTTGTTGGCTCTGGAGATATCATCGTTGTGGATATTATTTCATCCACCATTGTATCTAACTTTGATTTGATGATTGACAATACGGGTTCAATAGTTATTCCCATTATTGGTGAAATAAACATTGATGGATTATCATTGTCGGATGCACGCATTAAAATTCGAAAAGTAATAAAAAAACATTATAATCATGCCAATATAACAATTCTATTGAAAAAAGCAGGATTTTTTAAAATAAAAATAATTGGCCCTTTTGACCATTCGGTTTTTTATACTGTAACTTCTTTTATGACGGTTTATGATGTATATCAAACATTCATTGCGGAGCTAAAAAGATTACAACAAAATGTAAATAAAATTTCAAGCCGAAACATTCAGTTACTCAGAGGGAATACATCATTTAAGTTGGATTTGTTAGCCTTTAACTTGACGGGTGATGCGACTCAAAATCCATTTTTAAGAAGAGGAGATGTTTTAGAGATTGGATTTGTTAAATTACATTCATCAATTTGGGGGGGTGTGAATCGTCCACAAAGCTATGAATATATTGAAGGTGAAACCATTTCAAACATTATCACACTAGCGGGCGGAATGACTTCGCAAGCTGATGTTGGGAAAATTGATGTAACTTCTTTCATAAATGGAGAAAAGGTAACTCATCATTATTCAATGGAAGAATTAGAAAGCATCTTATTAAAGCCCAGTGATATAACGATGGTTCATGAAGATAATTATAAACATCGGCAAACCATTGTTAATATTAAGGGCGAGGTCAAATTTCCCGGGCCCTATCAAGTTGAGTTTGGAGTAACTAATATTAACGATTTGATAAATGAGGCCGGTGGATATACTCAATTTGCAGATAGTTCTCGAATTGTTTTATCCAATACGAATATGAAATCTATTGAATTAGCTCCCATAGAAAAACCAACGTCATTTACTACTTCTGCAGATTTGTCTTGGGCATTAGAGGTTTGGGAAAATTCCACGAATCAACATAAGGTATCACTAAGGTCACATCAATTCTCGGGATATATGTTTAATCCAGGTGATGAAGTAACTATCTTGCCACTATTAAATTATATTGATGTGGTGGGGGCCGTTAATTCACCAGGGCGATTGTCCTATAATGAAAATAATTCAGCTACATTTTATATCAATCAATGTGGCGGGAAAAGCAAAAATGCAACCAGAAATTTATATGTAATTAAATCGGGTACACAAAATAGACTTCCAATTAGTAATAGTACTATTATTAAGCGGGGTGATGTGATTTTTGTGCCTGAAAATATTGAATATAATAAATGGGAACGTTTCAAGGAATTGATGACCGTTACCAGCCAAATTGGAACACTCATATTAATTTTACAAAATATTTCTAACTGATGATTAAAGAATTCAATTTTATTAAAACCATTAGAAATGAGATTCGTCTATTTATTAAGATTATTTCTTCAATCGTATTATTGGGAATTATTTATATTGTATTCACTACTGCTCAGTACGAATCTTATATTTCATTATATCCGAATCAACAAGACTCTGATACCAGTTCAATTTTTGAAAAT
Organism: Fidelibacterota bacterium; assembly: GCA_018671635.1. GTDB lineage: Bacteria > Fidelibacterota > Marinisomatia > SCGC-AAA003-L08 > D37C17 > JABHHG01. The sequence goes on from JABHHG010000078.1 coordinate 3,774, forward strand.
ATAAGTGGTATTGTTAAACAAATGGGCTTACTTCAATCGGGCTCATTACAAAATAATATTGACATCAGTGATGTAATATTTAGTCGCCGTTTGCATAAAGATTTATTATCACAAACATGGATTGATCAGAATGGTAAGCGTGTAAAATTAACTGAATTTTGGGGATTAGATAGGCCAGGACTTATATCGTCAATATTGGGTAATAATCCTACAGAAAACCATATTCGTGAAGTGGGTATTCTGGAGATTAGTGATAGACTTTGGGTAGAAGAGAATCTAACTGGACTTCGAAAAATATATGTAAAATTTGAAGACCCCAATATTTCAGCACAAATAGCTAATTATATTGGTGATTATTTACATAATTTTATTTCGAATGAACTTATGTTTCAGGCAAAGAATAATAGAATGTTTTTAGAAGAACGGACTGAGTCGGCTCAAAATTCACTGCAATATTCAGAGAATGAATTGAAGAAATTTCAAGAGCAATATACCTTGGCCATCGATGCTCCGGATGTAGTCTTGCAGCGTACTCGTCTTTCTCGAAAAGTAAATATGGATCAAGAGATTTACTTTGTATTGGTTCAACAATTAGAATTAGCAAAAATTGAAGAATTGAAACATAGACCCATCGTTAATTTTATTGATCGCGGTGATGTTCCCATAGACCCCAAATATCCTCGAAAGATTTTAGTGTTATTTTCATCCTTTTTGTGTGGCGTTCTAATTGCATCTTTATTTGCAATTTATAGAGAAGAAACTTATTCTAATTAAGCATGATATTTCGTCATGTCTATCAATTCGGAATTTTGGGAGCATTTCTTAGTCTTCCGTTAATATTTATTAAATTACCCATAAATTTTTCCATTAGTGATTTTTTCTTA
>JABHHG010000077.1 GCA_018671635.1 Fidelibacterota bacterium
AATGTTTCTGATGAGACAGAATTCAATTATATCAGAGTTTCTGGTGCAGAAAAAGAATATGGTGGTGGAATGTATTTAAATAATTCTAACCCTAAAATTAATAATGTTACAATAAATGGGAATAAGGGAATTGGGGGTGGTTTAGGTATGAATAATTCTAACCCTACAATTAAAAATGTAATAATAAAAGGTAATACAGGAAGTGGATCTGGTGGAGGAATATATTTAAATTTTTCTAATCCAATAATTACAAATACCACTATTATTGGGAATGTTGCATCTCGAGGTGGGGGTATCATTTTGTATGATTCAGATCCTATTTTAAATCATGTAACAATAGTAGATAATGTAGCATCTGGATCAACTAATCCGGGTGGTGGTATATATTTACGAGCAACATCAAATTTTACATTAACTAATTCGATAATATGGAATAACACACCTGGTCCCGTGAGTTTTGAAAATATTACAAATCAACCAAATATTAATTTTAGTGATGTTGATGGTATAGAAAATGATGGATTTGGATGTTTGCCAAATAATGATGAATGTGGTTCCCTAATTGAAAGTGAATGTTATGAAAATGTAGGTTATTGTTTAGATACGTATAATGACTGGTGTGTCGATTTTGATGAATCTACATGTCAAAGTTTGACTGATATAGGAGAATGTGGCGGTTGGTCCATTGGTGTTTGTATTGGATGGGTAGAAAATAATTTAATAGATAATACATCGACTATTGATGCTGACCCTCTATTTGCTGACCCTGAAAATGGAGATTATACCCTACAAGAAGGCTCTCCTTGTATTGATGCAGGAACATCAGACATTGATGGAGATGGGATAGATGATATTACTGATTTTGTTGGCTCTGCCCCTGATATGGGAGCATATGAGTTTGGAGAGTCATCTGAAATCATGACAGGTGATACCAACTTTGATGGTATTGTAGATATATTAGATATTGTACGCATTGTAAATCAAATAATGGGTAACTCTGACTTTAATGATGATGAGTTTACTGCTGCTGATTTCAATGATGATGGTATTGTAGATATATTAGATATTGTTCAGATAGTTAATTATATACTTCAATTCTAATTAAATAAATGCTATCTAATTCTCAAATCAAACTATTTAAGTCACTCCACACCAAAAAACTCCGTGTTGCCGAAAAACAATTTATTATTGAAGGTCATCGCCTAATTGAAGAAGCCTTTCGTGCAAAAACTAAATTTGATGGCATTTGGTGTACAGAGGAGTACGCTGAGAAAAATAGTAAATTATTAATTGCCCTAAAACGAGCCCAAAATACATGGGAAACCACTTCTGCAAAAAGTTTATCACAGGTGTGTGATAGTCGAAATAATCAAGGAATTATCGCTCTGATTACTTTGCCTGTACAAGCACCGTTTAAAATTGATAACTCTCCTCTTTTATTATTAGATAATATTTCTGATCCCGGTAATATGGGTACAATTTTACGGACCGCAGAATGGTTCGGCGTGAAAAATGTGATTTTTTCTCCCAAATGTGTAGACTCATACAATTCTAAAGTTATCCGTTCTGCAATGGGTGCTCACTTTCATTTGAATCAAATTGTTCAGGATAACTTAATCAATATAATTCCCAAATTAAAAAATGAAGGTTTCACCATCATCGGGGCAGAAATGGATGGAACACCAATTACTGAATTTTCACCACCACAAAAATGGGCATTGGTATTAGGCAACGAAGCTCATGGCCTGTCCCCTCATATTAAACCCTTACTAGATAAATCTATTACCATCTCAAAATCCGGTAATATTGAAAGCCTTAATGTGGCTGTAGCTAGTGGAGTGATACTAAACTCATTAGTTTAGTTTACTTCTTATTTAGAAACCTTTTATAAATCTCCCTAAATTTCACCACTTTAAATTTCTAAAAAGAGAACACAATTATGATTATTAATAATATTTTAGAAGCCGTGGGAAATACTCCCATTGTTCGATTAAATCATGTAGGCAGTAAATTAGACTGTGAGCTCTATGCCAAATGTGAATATTTCAATGCTGGAGGCTCAGTGAAGGACCGTATTGGTTTAAATATGATTGAAAAGGCCGAGGCTTCCGGTCGAATAAAACCAGGTGATACCCTTATTGAACCCACATCTGGAAATACTGGAATTGGTATGGCGCTTACTGCTGCCGTAAAAGGCTATCGTATGATTATTACCATGCCTGAAAAAATGAGTCATGAAAAAGCCGTTGTATTAGAAGCCCTAGGGGCTGAAGTGGTAAGAACACCAACAGAGGCCGCTTGGGATGATCCAAAAAGTCATATTGGTATCGCCAAAAAACTCAACGCTGAAATTCCTAATTCACATATACTAGATCAGTATGAAAACTCCGCTAATCCAGATGCACACTATGAAAATACAGCCCAAGAAATTATTAATGACTTGCCCGATGTTGATATGATTGTTGCAGGTGTGGGTACAGGCGGTACTATTTCAGGGATTGCAAAACGAATGAAAGAGCATAATCCAAATATTCAAATTATTGGTGTAGATCCTCATGGTTCAATTTTGGGTGGCGGAGATGAAATTTATCCCTACCAAGTTGAGGGTATAGGATACGACTTTTTCCCTGATGTGTTAGATAATAGCCTTATTGATCAATATATTAAAAGTGGTGATAAAGATTCATTCCTCATGGCAAGACGCCTGATTAAAGAAGAGGGTTTACTTTGTGGTGGATCTTCCGGTACAGCTGTATGGGCGGCAACTCAAGCCGCTAAAAATTTAGGGAAAGGTCAAAAGTGTTTGGTCATCCTCCCCGATTCAATCCGTAATTATCTTACCAAGTTTGTAGATGATAAATGGATGAAAGCACAAGGGTTTATGGACTAAATGTCTTTCGATCTCTTGGACTTGTTCGAATCTATTCTATTTTTCTCCGCCCTTTACTATGCAGGCAGTTTATTTTATTTTATAATTGGATTATCTAAAGAAGAGAATTCACCTAATAATATAGAGACTCCCCCTGTTTCTGTAATTATTGCAGTACGAAATGGAGAAAAAAATATAAATCGTTTGTTAAATTCCCTGAAAAATCAAACCTATAATGGTGAAATGGAATTCATAATTGTAGATGATGAATCTACGGACAGAACCGTTAATATTATTCAAAAATTCACTCAGATGGATTCAAGATTCAAATATTTATCCTCTAAGGGTGGAGACCAGAAATTGACCTATAAAAAGCGTGCATTAGATTCCGGAATCAAAAATGCACAATTTGAGCACCTTCTTTTTACTGATATTGATTGTATTATACAATATTTATGGGTAGAGAATATGATGTTAAGCTTTACGGATGAAACAGACTATTTAATTGGCTATTCTGAAGCTGTTGATGCCACAACATCTGCATCAAAATTTCAAAAAGCTGATTTTTTCATGCTCCTTTCTGCTGCACGAGGGATGGCGAATAATAAATCCGCTTGGGCATGTACGGGGCAAAATCAGGGATACCGAAAAAGTCTTTATAATGCTGTAGGGGGCTTTAGCCAAATTACAGAACAACTACAAGGGGACGATTCTCTTTTTCTCTTACTTTGCCGCAAAGCTAAAAATATTAACGTGAATTTTGCAAATTCCCCCGGATCCTTTGTGATATCAAGACCTGAACTAACATGGATAGCATTCCTCAAACAACGCATCCGTTGGGCAGGTGATTCAAAAGTTTTCTGGAAGTTTAATCTCCCTTTTTATTTTACCTCCATCGCAACATTTATATTAAATATGGGAATTATAGTAATGCCATTAATTTATGGTTTTACAATCTTTCTAGATTCATGGTACATGAATATTTTACTTATAAAATTTATTGCTGAATATATTTTAATTATCATGGGTGGGAAGGCCTTTCACAGACAGTTCTCATTGATTAATTTTTTGCAGTGGTATTTTATTCAACCCCTTTATGTGGCAGTAGTATCTGTTGGATCTATATTAAATGTTAATCGTTCATGGCAGGGGCGAAAATCATGATTTATTTTTTATTTATACTCATTAGCCTGATTTATGCGGGATTCATCCTCTGGCTGACTGATGGTATTAGGAACCTTAGTTCTCCAACAGAAAATGAATATATATATCCTGAGACTACTGTAATTGTTTCAGCCCGAAATGAAGAAAATAATATTTCTAATTTAGTCAATGCGTTGGTTAACCAATCTTATCCAAAGGAACTATTACAGTTAATTATTATTAATGATCGATCAACTGATCAAACAGCGGAAATTTTAACAAATTATGAAAGAGAAATTGATAATCTAACAATAGTTACAATCCAAGAAACTCCAGCGGGATGGGCGCCAAAAAAGTGGGCTCTCAATACTGCTATTAATACTGTTACTACTGAAATTATTTTACAAACGGATGCAGATTGCATTCCCCACAATGATTGGGTTAAGTGCATGGTGCAACCATTTTCTAGCTCGGAAGTGGGATTCGTTTCTGGGCCAGCCCCACTCACAAATAAATCTACGTTAATAGACTCTCTGTATGAATTAGATAGTTTAGCACAGGATGCATTCTCTGCTGGTGGATTTAGTCAAGGAATGGTCTTTTCTTGTACCGGAAGAAACATTGGATACTCTAAACAGGCATTTGATGATGTAAGCGGATATGAAAATGTATCTCATTTTATTTCTGGAGACGATGACCTACTACTCCATAAAATTACCGGACATCCATCCTACAAGGCTCAATTTGTATTATCTAAAGAGTCCGTTGTAGAGTCACCACCACCATCTTCTTTAGAGCAATTTATACACCAACGTTTACGATTTGCATCAAAGGGATTCTCATATTACAATATTAAAACATCAGCATCACTAAGGGTGGTACTCCCCTTTTTATATGTTACAAATTTAGTTGCATTATTATCCTTATTTAATTTTACTGAAACTAGCCATTTTTATTGGATGTGGCCATGGATCATAAAAACGATGGTGGATGGTATTATTACTTATGTATTCTATCATTCTATTGGCCGTAAATGGTCACTGGGCACTATGACGCTCCTCAGTCTAATACATCCATTATATATAGTAACTTTTGGAATATTGGGCCCATTCTCAACTTTTGAATGGAAATTAGATGACTAGAATTATAATTTTGGTTTTATTCACTGCATTGAGCTATACACGAACTCACCATTATAAAGTTGAATTCATGGGTGTTAATGTGGCTGCTGTTACAATGGCACACCGCGATACTATATTTGAAAACCGGGCCGCAACTATTGTAGAATTCACCGCAACTACCGAATCGGTATCAAACTATTTTTTTCCAGTTGATAATTATTATGAAATAATACATTCAATCGACTCGCAGCAAATCCTCTCATTTAGCAAAAAAACCATCCAGCCCGGATTAAAAAATGAATTATTTACAATATTTGAGAATGATGAAACATATTATCAAAACACAAAGGCGAAAATACCAAATGGGAGCATTACCATTTTTACATTGTTTCACCTACTTGCCTATAATTTAGTAAATGCAGACAATATTATTATTGAACGAGAGGGACTACAATATGGCGCAAACCTCATTGAGATGCAAAAAAATGATGGTATTGAAAAATATAATCTTGAATTGGTGGAGCAGTCATCGAAAAATGAAATTAAAATTTTAGAACATACCGATATTTTTACGTGGGCTGTTTTCAAAGAAAATGCAAATCGACTGATTTGGGTAAATACAAAGAATCAGCGAATTGAAAAATGTAAATTTAGTGTAGGATTCTTTAGCTTAACCGCTGAATATTTGTTTACCGATGAGTAATTTTTTTCAAACCATTAAAAAGCATCCAAAAACAATTTCAACAATATTTGTAATTGGTCTCATTATTTATCTAATGTTGAAATTAGAATTGGATGTTCGCGCCATTGCCATAATTACATTAGTGGTAGGCTATATTACCAATGTTTTTGCCGGAATATCTATTCTTACTGCATCGATTCCTATTATTGGTCCTATAATTGTAAATTTATTTGCCATACCCTTTTTCTGGATGCTTAATCTCACCGGGTATTTTACATCGGTTGTTGCCATCAAAAAAGGATATGGAAAAACCGTCATGTCCCACAGAATTGTTACCCTTACGTTACTTTCCGGAATAATCATTGGGTACATTCTTGGCCATTTAATACCCGTATAATAATTTCTATATAAGAAAAAACCCCGCTATACGGGGTTTCCTCTAACAATTAATTCTGACTTTGTATTAACGCTATTATTTTTTATACCAAAGTACAACTAATAATAGGGCAACTAAGCCAGCAAGTCCTGAATCACCGACTTGGCTCATCAGTTTGCCAATTCCGGCAATTACTCCAAAGGGGTCATCAAATAGAATCCCAACAACTACCCCAAACACAACCAGTGTTTGTAGTAATCCTGTAAATTCATTGATCCAATCGGTAATGTTTGCAATTGCTTTTTTCATCTTCTTCTCCTAGGTTAATGATGAATATGAGATGTAGCGAATAACATAATCCGCCACATCTCAATCGATTATCAGAGGATTACTACTTAGAAAATGAAGCAAACACCATTAGCCCAAGCAATCCAGCTAGTCCGCCACCTAAAAATGCATTCACCAAGTCAACAATTCCACCCACTGGGTCAAATGTTGTTGTAAATAAGATGTTTGCAAATATAGCAGCAACTACAAGACCTTTGATTAATGTTACAAAAGCACCTGCAACTTCATTTATAGTACCAGCTACGTTCTTCATGTTGTGTTTCTCCTTTTTGTTTTCGATCAGTTGTTCTGTCAACTAATGACAAAACATTTTAAAAGCAAAATTACATTAGAAAAATTTAGTATAAACATCAATAAAACAAAAAATCCAGAAAACAAAAGTAAAATTAACTTTAAATATTTATCTGCTTTGCCTTCTGGGACTAAAATTATTACAGATATAGAATTAAAGTCAAGGTTTAATTAAAGTATTACTTTAATACCATATGTGTTACTTAAATCTTTATTTAATACCATATATGGTATTAAATAAAGATTTAAGTAACACATATGGTATTAAAGTAATACTTTAATTAAA
>JABHHG010000076.1 GCA_018671635.1 Fidelibacterota bacterium
CATTATGTTTTTCACGCCTTTAATATACGAAATAATCACTTTCAAAATTATAAGCCTAATTTATAATGCTAAGAAGGTTCGTGGAATATAATCCCCCGTATTGTGGCACTTTTATTATGGCACTATTTGGTTAATTACGAGGGAGCAAACTTTATCATCTGTAATCAATGTAGTTTTGAAGTTTATAAGAAGAAACCCCTTGTGAAAGGGGTTCATAGAGGAGAGCCACCGAGAGGAGTTGAACCTCCGACCTACTCATTACGAATGAGGTGCTCTACCAACTGAGCTACAGTGGCGAACATAACGGTAAATCTACGGTTTTGAACCAATATGTTCAAAAAGCTGAATAGGACCTTCATGATTTGGATTTATATTTTTCGCAATTTTTGCATGCTTAAGTGAAGATATTTTATCTCCTTGAGCTAAGTACATTTCCCCTAGTAATAGATGAAATCGACCAATAGGTTTTGGGTATAGGTAAACAGCTCGTTCTAGATGTGCAATGCTTGAAATATAATTATTTGAATCAAATTGAGTAAGCCCTTGCGAGATGGAGAATTTTATGGCACCATGCCAGAGAAAGCAAAATACTATGAGTGAATTCAAAGTTGGTTTAAGCCATCTGAAATTATAGGATTGTTTTTTAATAATAAAATATGATGAAATTATGGCGATCCCAAATGCCATAAAATGACCCATTCCATAGAGTCCGTCAATAGCGTATCCGGCCAAGAGTGTTAATATTAGTAATGTAATATCTTTTCCTCGAATAGATGTAAATAACTCCCGTATATGTTGGTGTGAAAATTGTTTCTGTTTTATAAATTGACTAATTTTTATATCCTCTTTTAGTGGGTTCTCAAATCGATAAGAGAGGGCATTTTCAGGACAACCAGCAGTGCACATGAGACAGGAGGTACAGTTGGTGCTGGTCACTTTTTGGTAAGTATTGATTTCGTAACTCACATCAATTCCTACAGGGCAATGAGTGGTGCATTCATGGCATTCGGTACAATTGCCCGTTTTTCTAACTTTGAACATAGCCAGAGAGTTTGGTAGTTTGAGGAATGCTCCCCATGGACATAAAAATCGGCAGAATCCTTTTCGGCCTAAAAAGTAAACGATAAGAAATCCATCAATGAAAAAAGTAAGTGTGCCTATAATCCACCCGGGTAAAAATGCCCATATTTCAGGGGAATTTATAGAGAGACTCAACCCCCAAGGATGGTCAATTGCATATAATAAATTGGGAATTACATAAAAATTTAAGAGGATTACAATAGGAAGGATAGTGACTAATTTGGAATCAACCGTTTTGGGTTTTACGCCTAATTTATTAAGTAACCACCAGCATAATTCTTGAAGCGCACCAAAATGACATGCCCATCCACAGAAAAACCGGCCAAATATAAGTGTGGTGAAAAATGCAAGTAGAACCAATATTCCACCTGCATTAATGATGCCATGTTTTACAAATGCGTGAAAGAATTCTTGAAAGTCGAGGCTTCCAATTGTGTCACTTCCCCAGAATAATACATGTGCTAAAATGAGTACATGTACTATAATAAGAACAGAAATTCGAAGTTTTAAAAGGCTCAATGTGAAAGAACGAATGTGACCATTTTAATAACATCAAGAACATTTAAGTTGGTATCAAAATCCATATCAGCGGCCCAAAAATCAGCCCCTTCAAAATTGTAGAATTGGAATAAGATTTCATTCACTAAACTCACTACATCCAATACATTCACAGCGTCATCATTATTCACATCACCTTTTTGCCCTACAAAGCCAATATTTTCAACAATTCGATACCAATCATTGCTTTCGATGGGGCCATTGATAATTGTGATTTTGGCCTGAGAGGTCTCAATATCCATACTGGGCCAATGGATTTCAATTTGATCAATACTTGTATTTTCAGCCAAGCCAAAATGGAGCTGTAATGGATCCATACTGCCATGGCCTTTACCTGCAATTACTTCACGCATAATAACTTTATCAGCAAGATGCATGTATACTCTAGCACCAATGGCTGATCGGTTTGCTTCAGTGGTCCACCCTAAATCATCAATAGTGGTTTTTGCGCCTTCAAGGGTAATAAATGCCCAGTGATTATTTGTGTTGCTTGAATCCAAGGTACTATTTTTATAGAGGACACTTGTATATTTATGCTCTTGTTCAGTAGGCCCATGCCCAAATGCCATTTGGAGTCCCGGCGCGAATACATCCAACCAACCATCTTTATCATAATCTACGGGTACAACATCTTGGGTGGCTGATGCAAAGATGGGTCGGTCATCATTATTCCACGGCTCATCATTTCCAGAATTTAGGAAAACATCATCTTCTCGTTTAAAATTTGCGGCCCAAATATCAAAGAGGCCGTCATTATTAAAGTCACCCCATGCGGCTCCATTTGACAAAGAGTCAGATTCAAGTTCAAATTCGGTGGCTGTATTTGTGAAGGTTCCATTATCATTTCTGTAGAGCCTATTTCGTCCCCAATTAGAGAGGTATAAATCCATGTCAGAATCATTATCATAGTCACCCCATGCCGCACCATAACCTGTACTCCCTTCAGGTATAATGTCTGAATCATCTACTTCAAATTCTGCTGAAACTTCAATAAACAGAGGGTCCGCATCTTCAGTATATATGACCTCATCTCCAGATTGAGTTAGGGTTTGGTTTTCAAAAAGCCAATTTGACCCATCCTTTCGGGGGATGTACACATCTTGATCACCATCACCATCAAAATCTGCAATGGCCAATGTACGTGATGAACTATTTTCGTCACCTCTATCATAGGTAAATGCTAAACTATAATTTGGGCCATCTAATTCATTAATTCCCGCATTTAGTTTATAGCAATGAAATTGAGTATCTCCCTGTTTCTCTACGGCAACAATATCTAAATCTCCATCTAAATCAACATCAAGCAAGCCTTGGCTATGTAAATATTGCATATAGTCACTATCCAGGTATTGTGCTGTGTTGAACTGGTGATTTCCTTGATTCATCAATACTTGATGTTCTATTGAGGTGCTAAAAAGATACCGCCATTTCAGAATATCGGGATATCCATTATTATCAATGTCACCTACAACAACGCCACGGCTGCCATCATTTTCAATTTCATAATCCATTGTTTTTTCAGCAAAAATTCCATCTTCATTTTCAAAATAATGCCCTATTACATATCCAAAATACAAATCTTGATCACCATCTAGGTCAAAATCTGCAAACGTCCCACCTTTGGCTTTCATGTGAACATATTGATTATTTAGGGGATGCACATAGGCACTATACAAACCACTTGACATATCTTGATATTGCGGGAACTCATAAAGAATTTCAGATACTTCTGAGGGTGGGAATGATATATTATCAATAAAGGCACAATCACAAAAGTCCTCATCTGCAGTATCTCCATCTGCATCATCTTTAATATAGGTCCATGTAAACGTGTGAGGCCCTGCAGAAATATTTTCAGTATAATATTCCCAGTCTGAATCTCCGTCATCATCGGGTTGAAATTGTTCTTTAAATTCCCCATCAATATAAAATTGTAGACCATCGTAGAAGTAATCACCAGACGTGCTATATTCAGATTCTACTTTGTAGTAAAATGAAATATGCCCCGCTTCAAGTACATTCAATGAAATTGTTATAGAAGATTGCTCATTGTGCGAAACTAATCCAGATTGGATGCTGTATGCACCGGCGTACGAATTTGTATCCGTGACTCCCCATTCAGAAATGCCTGAAAAATTATGCTCAATAACATCCAGCTCATTATTTTCAAAACCCACCGAAATTTGCCCAATGGGGTTTATTTCAAATAGATTGCTATTGGTGACTAAAAAGTAAATTTGGGATGTGAGAAGAGTAAAGCTCCCTAAGAGTGCCAGAATTAAACTTAGCCTTAAGTATTTAATAATTGAGCGTTTCATCCCGTTAAATTACCATTTTTAAGTGAATTATCAAACAAAGTGAGGGATGATAATTATTACAGTTTGTAATTAGAATTATATACCTAATTTTGACTTTTTCACATTGTCGGCTTTAGAAAGATACCGTAATTTATGGCCGATGCAATATTCCGAATTTATCCTTACAGAATTATATAGCTCCAGAGATGGGGCTATTTTTTTACCTTATTTTTTTAAATCCTTTAAATTAGTAACCAAATTAAATGATTAAAACAGCAAAACTTGTACTTGAAAACGGAACCATTTTTACGGGGGCTTCATTTGGCGCATCAGGTGAAACCATAGGGGAGGTTTGTTTTAATACAGGCATGACAGGGTATCAAGAAATCCTCACCGATCCATCTTATTGTGGACAATTAGTGACCATGACATATCCTCATATTGGAAATTATGGTGTAAATCTTGAAGATGTGGAATCAAATAAAATTCAGGCAGCAGGATTTATAGTTAGGGAAGAAAGTGTGGTACCATCAAATTTTAGATCCACACAATCGCTGGGGGAATATTTGCAAAATCAAAAGATTGTAGGCATCCAAGAGATTGATACGCGCATGCTAACTCGAATTCTCCGAGATGAAGGCGCTATGAATGGAATTATTAGCACTATGGATTTAGATGATGATTCATTATTAAAAAAAGTTAAGGCGGCCCCTTCAATGGATGGGCTTGATTTGGCGAAAGTAGTTACATGTGATAAAAGTTATGAGTGGAGCAAAGGTACACATAAAATTGCAGCCATTGATTTTGGCATTAAACATAATATTTTACGATTGCTTGAATCTCATGGATGTGAAGTAACTGTTTTCCCTGTCACTACTACTGCCAGAGAAATACTAGAATTTAATCCTGACGGGGTATTTTTATCAAATGGTCCTGGTGACCCTGCGGCGGTGACATATGCCATTAACATGGTAAAAGAATTACTGGGTAAGAAACCCATTTTTGGCATTTGTTTAGGACATCAAATTTTAGCATTAGCTTTGGATGCAAAAACATATAAATTGAAATTTGGACATCGTGGTTGCAATCATCCGGTTAAAAATTTAGAAACAGGTATTGTTGAAATTACCAGTCAAAACCATGGTTTTGCTGTGGATGAAAACTCATTACCAAAGAATATAGAAGTAACCCATTTGAGCTTGAACGATCAAACTGTTGAGGGATTAAAATGTATTGATGTGCCAGCTTTTTCAGTACAGTATCATCCAGAGTCCAGCCCGGGGCCACATGATAGTCGATACTTGTTTGAACAATTTATTAATATGATAACAGAAAAAGATTATGCCTAAAAGAACGGATATAGAATCCATACTTATTATTGGTGCGGGACCCATCATCATAGGGCAAGCATGCGAATTTGATTATTCGGGAACTCAAGCGTGTAAGGCTCTACGTGAAGAAGGTTATAGAATTATTTTAGTAAATTCAAATCCTGCAACCATTATGACTGACCGCCAATTAGCTGATGCCACGTATCTTGAGCCGGTTACACCAGAAGCACTTGCTGCCATTATTGAAAAGGAGCGACCCGATGCACTATTGCCTACGGTGGGTGGTCAAACTGCATTAGATACGGCAATGGCTTTGCATGAAAATGGAGTTTTAGAAAAGTATAATGTGGAGCTCATCGGTGCCAATGTTGATGCCATTCAAGAGGCTGAAGACCGAGAAAAATTTAAAGTTGCCATGGAGGCTATTGGCATCGAAACTGCACGCGGTGGATTTGCTAAATCCCTGGTATCTGCCGATAAAGTTATTCAAGATATTCCATTTCCAGTGATTATTCGACCGTCATTTACCATGGGTGGAACGGGTGGATCTGTAGCATATAATGGTGAAGAATACCATCAATTAGTTGAAATAGGATTATCGGCCAGCCCCATTGGGGAAGTGCTAATTGAAGAATCTTTGTTAGGGTGGAAAGAATATGAGATGGAAGTGATACGTGATTCTGCGGATAATGCCATCATCATTTGCTCTATCGAAAATATTGACCCTATGGGTGTGCATACCGGTGATTCAATTACAGTGGCGCCAGCTCAAACACTCACGGATAAAGAATATCAGAAAATGCGAAATTGGTCCATTCAATGTTTACGGAAAATTGGTGTGGACACAGGTGGTTCAAATGTGCAGTTTACCGTAAACCCTGAAACGGGTCGTACCATTATTATTGAGATGAATCCGCGAGTGAGTCGTTCGTCTGCATTGGCATCCAAGGCAACGGGATTTCCTATTGCCAAGATTGCAGCAAAATTAGCCGTGGGCTATACTTTAGATGAACTCCCCAATGATATTACCGGTCAAACGTTGGCGGCATTTGAGCCCAGTATTGATTATGTGGTAACCAAGATTCCCCGGTTTGATTTTGAAAAATTCCCTTCAGCGTCAGGAATTTTAGGAGTACAAATGCAATCCGTAGGTGAGGTAATGGCTATCGGTCGAACATTTCGTGAATCTGTCCAAAAAGCATTCAGATCATTAGAAGTAGGCTTAGATGGATTTGAGCCAAAGGAAACGGAATATCGTGATTTAGATTTAAGTAAAATTCGTTTTGCGTCAGCATTTAGATTATTAAAAGTGAAGCAAGCATTAGAAGCGGGTCATTCCATAGCAGATGTTTTTGAACAGACAAAAATTGACCCCTGGTTCTTGCATCAGATTCAAAAATTAATTGATGTTTCAGCAACTTTTTCATCTTCTCCAATGGGAGAAGGCAGAGATGAGGTAAACTCCTTAAATCAACTAAAACGAAACGGATATTCTGACCGTCAAATTGCACGATTATGGAGTAAAACTGAGGATGAAATTCGTCAATTACGTAAAGATAAAAACATCTTACCTACCTATAAAGTGGTAGATACATGTGCTGCGGAGTTTGAGGCAAAAACGCCATATTGTTATTCCACTTATGAAACGGAAAATGAGGTTACCGCTTTAGACGGCAAGAAGGTAATGATTTTGGGCGGTGGCCCCAATCGCATTGGTCAAGGAATTGAGTTTGATTATTGCTGTGTTCAGGCTGTTTTTGGGTTGAAAGAGGCGGGGTACAAAACCATCATGGTGAATTGTAATCCAGAGACTGTA
Source organism: Fidelibacterota bacterium (assembly GCA_018671635.1). Classification (GTDB taxonomy): domain Bacteria; phylum Fidelibacterota; class Marinisomatia; order SCGC-AAA003-L08; family D37C17; genus JABHHG01. Next base: position 7,083 of record JABHHG010000076.1, read on the forward strand.
TCCACTGATTTTGATATTGCAGACCGACTGTATTTTGAGCCTCTCACATTTGAAGATGTGATGAATATCGTGGATTTAGAAAATCCAGATGGCGTATTGGTTCAGTTCGGCGGACAAACACCGCTGAATATTGCAAATCGCTTAAAAGATGCTGGTGTGCATATTATTGGTACTAGTCCCGATGCCATTGATTTGGCTGAAAATCGAGATAAATTTGGTAAAATTTTAGACGATTTAAAAATTCCCGTGCCTAAGTGGGGCACTGCTTTTTCTGTGGATGCAGCCTTAGTAGTGGCTCATGAAGTTGGGTACCCCGTATTGGTACGACCGTCGTATGTGTTGGGTGGTCAAGGTATGGAAATCGTATATGATGATGATGGGCTCAAAGCGTATGTGGGTAAAGCCGCATTGGTTTCGGGTGAACATCCTATTTTGGTGGATGCCTTTTTAGAAGATGCCTTTGAGTTTGATGTGGATGCACTTTGTGATGGCATCGATGTTTTTGTGGCAGGAATCATGCAACATATTGAAGAAGCGGGCATCCATTCTGGTGATTCAGCCTGTGTAATTCCTGCATATGAGCTCACCTCAAAATCACGAAAAATGATCGAAGATTATACCAAAGAATTAGCGCTCAGTTTGAACACAATCGGACTCATCAACATCCAATTCGCCATGAAAAATGATGTGGTATATGTGATAGAGGTGAATCCGCGAGCCAGTCGAACCGTTCCGTTTATTAGTAAAGTAATCGATTTACCACTGGCAAAACTGGCGGCACAATTGGCGTTGGGTAAAAAGTTAGTCGAAATGGATTTAGAACCCAAATCTAAAAATGGACTCATCGCGGTGAAGAAGCCTGTCTTCCCATTTAATAAATTTCCTCAACAGAATGTATTTTTATCGCCGGAAATGAAATCCACGGGAGAGGTTATTGGCTTCGATAAACACTTGGGTAGTGCTTACGCAAAAGCTGAAGCGGGTGCCGGGAATTCTTTGCCAGAACAGGGCACCATTTTTATATCCGTAAATAATATGGATAAAGTGAAGGCTATTCCCCTAGCACGAGATTTTCAAGAATTGGGATTTGAGATTATGGCCACCACTGGAACTGCCAGTTTACTGACTGAAAATGGGGTTACCGCTCGCCCCATTTTTAAAGTGGGAGAAGGTCGCCCCAATGTGGTAGATGCTATTAAAAATGGTGAAGTTCAATTGGTAGTAAATACCCCCATGGGGGCACAAGCGAGAGAAGATGAATATGAAATTGGCCGGTTTGCCATTCGGTATAAAATCCCTGTCATTACTACTATTGCAGGGGCGCAAGCCGCAGTACGAGGAATCAGAAATAAAATAGCAAAACAAATAAATTATCAGAGCCTACAAGAGGTGTTTGGGTAGTTTGAATATTCTTCAAGACTTAGGCTATGATGCCCAATTAGATACCTTTATACAATCCCAAGATTTAGCCGATTTTGAAATTGGTCGCATTATTCGGGAGAGTAAGAAAAAGTACATGGTAAAAACTCAAGGGGGAAATTATCATGGTCAAATATCGGGTAAGTTGAGGCACGAGGCAAAAAATCGGTCTGATTATCCTGCCGTAGGGGATTGGGTGACCATTAAACCGATGGAAAACGATCAGGTGATTATCTATGAAATCTTGCCCAGAAAAACTATTATTGAACGTCAAGCCATTGGCCAATTTGGTAAAAAACAAACCATTGCCACTAATGTGGATGTGGCCTTTGTGATGCAAGATATTACTTATGATTTCAACTTAAATCGGCTAGATCGCCTCATTGCCATTTGTTTTGCATCCAAAATTAAACCCGTGGTGGTTCTCACTAAAATTGATATTGCAGATAAATCTGAACTGGCAGATAAAATGGCACAAATCAATAAGCGGTTTAATGAGATTGCAATTTTAATGCTCAGTAACAAAAGTATGGAGGGATTCCCCGCCATTCAACGCATCATTGAGTACGGAAAAACCTATTGTTTCATCGGTGCATCTGGGGCGGGAAAGTCTACACTTATCAATAATCTAGTGGGAGAAAAGGTAATGCTCACTAAAACATTACGAGAAAAATCTCATAAGGGGCAGCACACTACCAGTCACCGTGAGTTATTCATTTTAAAAAATTCAGGAATTCTTATTGATACCCCGGGGATGCGAGAATTGGGTGTGGCCGAAAGCTTCAAGACATTAGAGTCCACTTTTGAAATTATTTTTACATTAGCAACCTCATGCAAATATTCTGATTGCACCCATCTAATTGAACCCGAATGTGCGGTACGTGTGGCATTAGGGAAAAATGAAATTGATCAATCCTATTATGATAATTTTCTTAAAATGAAAGAAGAACAGGCCCATTTTGAACTGTCTAAAAAGGGGATTAAGGATAAGGAAATGATGAAGAAGTTAAAGGCTGACCCTAGAAATAAAAAGTTCCGAAAATAGATATATCATTAATACAATTTCAATTAAAAGGACGTTACATCATGAAAAAAATAGTTTTATTAGTTTTAGCATTAACTTTTTTATTGTCCACTGGATGCCAATCTCGTGCAATTTCACGATTTACAGGTGCGGACCTGAAATTAGAATTGCCCGATGATTTTGATAAACCCATTTCATTTGCCTCAGGTCGAAAAGGGGAAAAGGATTTATTTTATTGGTCAATAGATGGGCAAATGAAAGTGAAAACATATACGGATTGGGGGCTGCTGGAGTCTCATATTGTTTTTGTAAATAAGTAAAATGGTGCTTGAAAAAGGAATGAAAGCCGGGAAACTTATTGCAGGTTCTGAAGATAAAAAATATTCACTGGGGATTTAGAAAACGGACCTTGGTTTGGGTGTAATTAATTCAATATAATGTTTATGGTAATTACTATATCTAAAATGTCAATAATCTTCATAGGAATCTATTTATGCATATTTTACACTTCACCAATTATTCTCAGGATATTTCACTCTTTGATAGTGAGCCAGCTCCACCTCCCACGATGATATTAACCTTGGTGAAATAATAGTGTATCTAACAACCTTTTGGATAGCCTTATGTATCTCGGCTCTATTCTCAAGCCCATTAGATTATGCAAAACCCACACTATCTGAATTTAGATTTTTTGATGAACCGCTAAAACTTCAGCATCCTAAAAAGGGTGTAATTCCTTATTCGGTGGCTTCCTCTCTCTTTAGTAATTATACAGAAAAATTACGATTTATTAAAATCCCTACAGGTGAAAAACTAACGCATAATATAGATGGTAGTTTTAATTATCCTGAAGGATCGGTCTTAATTAAAACATTTTACTATCCAGATAATTTTAATGAGCCTGACAAAAATAGACGGATTATTGAGACAAGATTACTCATTAAAACTGAAAATGATTGGGTGGCATTACCTTATGTGTGGAATGATGCCCAAACGGATGCATATTTAGAAGTTGCAGGGGATCGCCTTCCCGTAAATTGGATTGATTTAAATAATGATTATGTTGAAATTGAATATTCAGTTCCCAATATGAACCAATGTAAGGGATGTCATGTACATTTTAATGAATTTAAACCCTTGGGCCCCAAATTAAGAAATCTGAATTTTATCTATGATTATGTAGAGGCATCATCAAATCAAATTGAGAAATGGGTAGAATTAGGAATATTGGAGGCCAGTGAATCATTTTCAAATTTACCCCAATCTATTAATTATGAAGATCCTCATACGGGTTCAGTTGATGCCCGTGCCCGTGCATGGTTGGATGTAAATTGTGCAAACTGCCATCAATTGGGTGGACCCGCACAAACATCAGGATTATTCCTTGACTTTGATCAAATGAATACGAAGGCATTGGGTATTATGAAGCCACCCATTGCTGCGGGAAGAGGGTCTGGAACTCATAAATATACTATTGTTCCGGGGGATCCTGAAAAATCAATAATGGTGTATCGTATAAATTCAACTGACCCGGGAATTATGATGCCTGAGTTAGGGCGAAAATTAATTCATAAAGAAGGTCTAGAATTAATCCGCCAGTGGATTAAAGAAATGAATCCCTAATTACTCCACCACAAAATTTAATTGTAATTCTTGACCAAAGTCGGGATTGAAGTTATATAGTTCGTCACCATCTATGGATAGGATTTTTACTGAACCGTTAATTCCTACGTTGTCAGGCTCAGAATTGCGGTACCACCAATGAACAGAAATACCGTCTTCCATTTTATCGGTGAGCAGGAATTGATAGCAGCCTTTGGATAGTTTTAATTCGTAATTATAATCGGTATCATCTTCAAAATCATTAGCAGAATAATAAACTTTACCCTCTCTATCAGAAATGGTAAAGGCATTTTCGTGGGCTCGGTTCACATTATTGGTATGAATTTGTAAGACAAATTCAGTGGGTAGTTGTAATGGGTGTTGGGCTGATGATAACAAATTATTATTCTGATTATTTTCATCTATTACGCCATTGGGTAAACGTAACTCCACTTCAAAAGTAGGATCTTTCTCTAATTTTCGCCAATCTATGGGGGGTAATGTGAGTGAGTCGGACTCCAGAAAAGCTAAATTTCCATACCAATAATACGTAGATTTTTTACCCTTTGTAAGTCCGTATTTAATTTCAAGAGATTGTAAATCATAGGCACCTGAATTACGAATAATGATTTGTGGATTATCACATATAGGATTAATACGGCTGTATTTATCAGTATCACTGGGCGCAATAATATCTACCAGTTCTGCATCATTTTTAAAATTAGGTTCGCCGTATGAAATCAGCTGATGGGTCATCCGGAATGTGCCATCTTTCTCGCCATTATCAGAATAGTTTTCAATGCCATAGTCTAGGTTTAACGTATCCCCTGGAAGGACATAGGGAGTAAGTTCAAATTCGTGTTCATCAACAATAGTGCCTGGACACCAACCGGCACGGTCAAATGGCCACGTTCCGCCTTGGGGGTAAATGGGATTATTGCCGCAGTCCGCCCACACATTCCATCGAAAAAGTTCATAGCCTCCCGTGTACCATGTATGAGTTTTACTATCCCATTCACAGCAATTTCGAGGACCGGCATGACCATGTCCCGATACTATAGATTTGATACGGTAAGCCTTTGCATTGGGATTCAAAATAATATCTCTTGAAGTAAGCAAACTATCATTGGCCAAGTGCTCATATTTGTAATCTGCGTAAGGATAAATATTTTGTACAGAAATGACATCTCGGGGAGGAGTGCCTTCGATAAAGTGGAATTTTAAATCTAACAATTCTTGATTATTGCCCACTTGTAAATTGAGATCACCCTTGAGAATGGGGCCGTATTCAGAGAGGTCATAGGTCCATTGCCAGCCAGATTCACCGCCCATTTCTAATCTTTTTCCGTAGGGGGTTACAAAACTACCCAGACAGAATTGTTCGGTAGTATCGCCTTTAGGTACATCTACAAAAGTACTCCAAATATAATCCCACTCACCACAAGGGTATTTATCACCTGCAGTAAGGGAATCACACTTCAGCGTTTGTACCATGAGGATTTTCGCCCATTGATTGTCGGTAACTGGAAAGGGTACAATGGTTTTATAATGGGCATTCCACCCTTCGGGGCTGGGAGTAGAAAATGTAATGGGGTGGATGGTTAGTATATCACTCTTTTGGGCCACCACCATGGTAAAAATTAAAATTAATAATGAAACGTATTTAGTCATTATTTTTAGGTTTTTTTTTAAAATTTTATTGGGATTTCTTGCGTCCTTTTCCGGCACTACTATTTTTGCCACGCCACTTCCCGCTATTTTTATTATTGCCCCCTCGTTGGCCACCATCTCTATTACCGCCTCTACTACCTCGACTTTTTGGTTTAGAATGACTGCCACTCTTAGTGGGTTCATCTCTCGCCTGTTTTTCATTGGCAACTTCTACGGATAACTTCATACCACCAACTACGGTCCCATTAAGGGCCTTAATGAGTTGTGCCTTTTTCTTCTCTTCGATTTCAAAGAATGAAGCTTTTTTCATCACTTCAATTTTGCCAATCACCGCATCAGAGGAATTTAATCCTTCGTTTATGATACCTATTAATCGAGATGGACTTACATTATTATTTTTACCCACGTTTATAAAAAGGCTGGCAAATGTAGATTTACGTCGCTCCTTTTGGCTAACACGTTCACGTGGAGGTTTACTATTTTTTCCACGAGGACTTTCTGATACATTAATATTTCGAGAATTTTTATAATAATCTAGAAATCGATTAAACTCTGCAGATACAAAATGTTTGATTAATTCTTCACGGTCTAAGGATTCTAACTTTTCATAAATAGTAGGTAAAAATGGCTCAATTTGATATTCATCAACTTCCACTTTTTTAATTTTATCCATAAGTGAGTAAAGTTGCTTTTGGCAAATATCTTTTCCAGTAGGTACTAATTCACAAGAAAACTTTATTTTAGATATTCGTTCAATGGCTCGAATTCTACCAATTTCACGAGTATGAATTATAGCCATAGATATACCGCTTTTTCCTGCACGTCCTGTACGACCACTTCTATGAACATACACCTCTTCATCATCTGGGAGGTTATAATTGATAACATGAGTTAGATCATTCACATCCAACCCACGTGCTGCCACATCAGTAGCCACTAACATATGTAATTTTCGTTTTCGGAATCTTTCCATCACTTCATCACGTTGTGCTTGAGATAAATCCCCATGGATGGCATCAGCGTTATATCCATCTTGCATCAATTTATTGGCAATTTCTTTTGTTTCTTTACGGGTACGGCAAAAGGTGATTCCATAAATATTTGGGGTACTATCGGCGATACGTTTGAGTACTTCATAACGGTCCTTGGCATGGACCATATAATATAAATGTTGAACATTTTCAGCACCCAAATTAACACGAGCAGCAGAAATCTCAATAGGGTCATTCATGTATTTCTTTGTGATAGAAATAATACGCTTAGACATGGTGGCTGAGAAAAGTAGAGTCTGTTTCTCATAGGGTGTTTCTGCCAAAATTGCCTCAAGGTCTTCTTTGAAGCCCATGGTGAGCATCTCGTCAGCTTCATCCAGTATGACTCGTTTAATATCTGATAAAATTAATTTTTTTCGTTTGATTAAATCTTTAGTTCTTCCTGGAGTTCCAATAATAATTTGGGCTCCTTGTCGTAATGCGCGAACTTGAGTATCAACACTTGCTCCTCCATAGACGGCCACAATTTTTAACCCGGGGAGGTATGTGGAAAAGTTTGTAAGATCGCGTGCAATTTGGATGCATAATTCTCGCGTGGGACACATAACTAATGTTTGAGGGACTTTCTCATTAATTTTTGTCATGTGAATCGATGGTAACCCAAAAGCTGCAGTTTTACCGGTTCCCGTTTGCGCAGAGGCAATAATATCTTGATTTGATGACATTAAATGGGGGATTGCTTTGGCTTGAATTGGAGTGGGCTTTTCGAATCCCATTTCGCCTAATGCTTTTAGAATCTCTTTATTTAATCCAATATCATTAAATGTTTTCATTAATTAGACCTCACGGATTTTAAATTTGTATTCAATTTTTTCTTTCAGTTAAGCTATTGAGGATGATGAATTTACAAAATATATAAATTTCCATGTGGGAAAATTTACGATTCACTATGCTGAAGTGAACTATGTTTTAAGGGAGGGAAGAAATACTCATCATCTATTTTGCAAGTTTTCTTAATAGAATAGCCGATTTATTCCCTTTTTTAAAGGGGTTTCTGACTGCATGTCGAATGACCCATTTTAATTCGGGGGATGCATTTTTTAACCAACGCTCACATAGATTTAATGCTAGTTCTAAATTATCTTTTGCAATATCACCCACATGATTGGCCACACTTCTTCGCACATATAAATCGAGGTCATTTTTCAGATATTCTAAAATGGGAATTGTTGGCGTGGGGTAATTAACAAATGAATCACATCCATCATTAAACTCTGCATTCACCCCATACATTGCTACATAACTACAATGGGGCATGTAAAATAATACGGCAAGCCCATTTCCCTCTGTTTTCACTAATGGTGGAGTCAACGTTTGCAAAATTATTTCAATGGCATCAGAATAGGTTTATGGTAGATATTTTTTTAATGATGCTGCAATGTGAACACTTCTTTCAGTGAGACTAAGCGGTCCAATCCCATTCATCGCATTGTTGATAAATCCATTTTTATCAAAGGCATTATGTACCAAATATATATTTTCAGCTAGTTGGTTTACGGCATCAGAA
>JABHHG010000072.1 GCA_018671635.1 Fidelibacterota bacterium
AAGACAACTAAAGGATGGCTACTTATTTATCATGGAATTGCTTCTCATTTTGCATCATCTAATATTTATCAAGCTGGCGTTACTTTATTAGATTTACAAAACCCTGCTAATATAATTACTCGATCGAAATATAATATATTAGAACCACGGCAGGATTATGAACTCACCGGTCAAGTCCCCAATGTGGTCTTTCCGTCAGGCATAATCGTTGAAGATTATAATGATGATGGATTTGCCAAAATGGACAGTAATGTTAAAATTTATTATGGTGCCGCGGATACCTGTGTGGGTATGGCAGAATCAACCATTTCAGAATTAATCGGAATGGCCAAGAATAATTAAGTTAATTTTAATCATAATCCAACTTACAATTTTATTTGCAGATTTCCCTACGCCTCAGATCAAATTTAATCCAGAACGATATGTATGCTATCAAACGACTGGCGAATTGGTATTAGACGGTAAATTAGATGAAGCGGACTGGAAAAATGCGGAATGGACTCAATCATTTGTAGATATTGAAGGGGAGCTAAAACCTATTCCACACTTTAATACACAAGTGAAAATGCTCTGGGACGAGACCTACTTTTATGTTGGTGTGGAGATGGAAGAGCCTCATTTGTGGGCCACCCTCACCGAACGGGATGATATCATTTTCAGGGATAATGATTTTGAAATATTTATTGATCCCGACGGAGATAGCCATAATTATATGGAATTAGAAGTGAACGCATTGGGGACTGAATGGGATTTACTCCTATTAAAACCCTATCGTGACCAACAAAAAGTGGCGGTGGATTCATGGGATATTATTGGACTCAAAACCGTCATCAATTTGGATGGAACTTTGAATGACCCCTCTGATATTGATAAGGGTTGGTCTATCGAAATTGCAATCCCCTGGAAAGTATTAGAAGAATGTGCCCCCAAATCGATTCCTGAAGATGGTGATCAATGGCGAGTCAATTTTTCACGTGTACATTGGGATTTGGATGTGGTTGATGGAAAGTATCAAAAATTGGATAAATCAGAGTACAACTGGGTATGGTCTCCACAGGGACTGATTGCCATGCATTATCCCGAAATGTGGGGATTCGTACAATTTTCAACAAATAAAGTAGGCACACAAAAATATGATTTTGTCTGGGATACCATTGAAGACCATAAATGGTATATGCGTACTATGTACTACAAACAGAAACAGTATTTTGATAAACATGGGGAGTGGATGAAGGATATGATGCATTTGAAAAACTTGACCCCCTATAACCGAAATTTTAAACAATTACCACAGATTCAGTTGACCCATTCAGGCTATGAGATTATTGGTGAAATGAAGGATGGACGAATAGTAATTCAACATGAAGATGGATTGGTAAAAGTAAAATGAATTTAAGTATTTTTGATTGGTCAATTGTGGTTCTGGTTTTAACAGGTATGTTTTTCTCGGTTCGTTCCAGCCGTGGATTACTGAAGTCCGTTACTGATTTTTTGGTGGCGGGTCGTTCTGCCGGGCGCTATGTAATGAGTATTTCCAGTGGTGTAGCAGGATTAGGTGCCATCACCATCGTGAATTATATGGAAATGAATTATATCGCCGGATTCTCAATGAGTTGGTGGGGAATGACCTCCGCATTGGTGATTCTCCTTATCACCGTTTCTGGCTGGGTAATTTATCGATTTCGTCAAACACGTTGTTTGACATTGGCACAATTCTTTGAGCAAAGATATAGTCGAAAATTCAGAATATTTACAGGAATTGTAGCCTTTTCTGCGGGGCTGATCAATTTTGGAATCTTCCCAGCAGTGGGTGCTCGATTTTTTATCTATTTCTGTGGAATTCCACAGACATTACCCCTCTTAGGATTTGACGTAAACAGTTATGCGCTACTCATGATAATTCTCTTATCCATTTCGCTTTACTTTGTATTTATGGGTGGACAAATTGCTGTGATTATTGCGGATTTCTTCCAAGGCGTATTTGTAAATTTTGTTTTTGTAATAATGATAATTTTTCTTTTTCTCTATGTAGATTGGGGACAGGTTCATTCCGCATTGGCAGATACCCCAAAAAAAGAAGCGCAAAAGGAAATATTGAGAGTTGAATCTTCAGATGAGTTTATACATTTACCTGAAATCGAGCAAGAAGAAAAAATTGCTGATATTAATAATCGGCATGAAAATTCCAGCCGTATAAATCCCTTTAAAACCAATCATATAGAAGATTTCAATTTCTGGTATTTTCTCATCGGAATTATTGGGGTAATGTATGGGACAATGAGTTGGCAAGGAACACAAGCATATAACGCCTCTGCTCGAAGTGCACATGAAGCCAAAATGGGCTCCGTATTAGCCGGGTGGAGAGGATTACCACAAACGCTATTTTTCCTCTGTGTGCCCGTATTAGCATATACGGTAATGAACCATGCTGATTATTTCCATATTTCTGAATCGGTAAATACCACGCTATCCACTTTAAAATCAGATGCAATCCAAAGCCAATTGAGAGTTCCGTTGGTCTTGTCACATATCCTACCGAATGGACTGATGGGTGCGTTTGCAGCCGTGATGTTAGCAGCATTTGTGAGTACGCATGATACTTACCTCCATTCTTGGGGGAGTATATTGATTCAGGATGTAATCATGCCATTTCGCAAGAAACCATTCTCTCCGGAAACGCATCTAAAAGTATTGCGCATATCAATTATTTTTGTGGCTATTTTTATATTTTTATTCAGTTTGTTATTTCAGCAAAATCAAAAGATTGCCCTCTTTTTTGCCATAACCGGTGCTATTTTTGCTGGCGGTTCAGGTGCTGTGATTATTGGTGGACTCTATTGGAAACGAGGCACAACAGCCGCAGCGTGGGCATCCATGAGTACCGGCGCTATTATTGCGGTTAACGGAATTATTATGCATCAAATTTCTGCTGAATGGTTAGCAACAGACGGTGGGTGGATATGGCTTAAGGATATCATTTTAGTATTAAAATCTATAAATGGTCAAGTATATTGGGGTATTGGAATGGGAGCCTCAACGTTGATGTATGTGGTCATTTCTCTACTTGGTAAACAAAAAGATTTTGAATTGGATAAATTACTGCAACGTGGGAAATATTTAAACAAAGATGAAACCCATGTAATAAATAAGAATCCCGAAAAAGGTTGGAAAATTTTGGGCATGGGTAAAGAGTTTACCAAATTTGATAAATTCATTTATATTTTGAATTATGTATGGACTTTTGGCTGGACCATCGTGTTCATTATCGGGACAATATATAATCTATCCAATGAGGTGAGTGATTCCACTTGGATGAATTTCTGGTGGATCTATTTGATGATTCACATTGTGATGGCTGTACTCTCTATGGTGTGGTTTACCATTGGCGGATTTATTGATCTTAAGAAAATGATGCATCGCTTAAGACATACCGAACGTGATCATACTGATGATGGATTTGTTGCAAGGTAATTATGAATAAAAAATATACAGATTTAATTATCGGCAGAATTAATCGTTTTTATGAACGATTAGAGAAGTCTTATTTAAAGGATCCTGTTCTATTTAAGGCTGAATTTGGCTGGAGTAAAGACCCCATTCCATTTTCTGAAAAAGAGAGCCTAAGTTTCAAAGCCATCAAAGAAGGAGATGGATGGGGCAAAAAATGGGAATCTGCATGGTTTCATTTGATGGGCACAGTCCCTGCAAAGTGGAATGGGCAGAAAGTGGTCGCTCATCTAGATTTTTCTGGTGAGGGATTGGTCTTTGACAAAAATGGAAAAGCGCTCCAAGGAATTACCAACGGTTCTATTTTTGATCCCAATTTTAAGAGAGTTTGGGTACCCCTATTTGATAAATGTACCGGTGATGAGTCTGTAGAACTTTGGGTTGAAGCGACTGCAAATAGCCTTTTTGGAGTATATACGGAAGCTGATCCTGGTGAAAATGACCCAAATAGATATGGTAATTTCCCTGCAAAAGTAGAATCTATGAAGCTAAGTATTTTTGATGAAAGTCTTTGGCATTTGTGGCTGGATTTCCGTGTGATTCATGGACTTATTAAGCGATTACCTGAAGACTCTGTACAACGCTCTCGGGTCATTGAATGTGCCAGTACTGCCATAGATGCCTATGCTGATAATTTAGATAATGTTGAAAAGGCTCGGGAAATATTACAGCAAGAATTATCAAAACAGGCGTCAGCCTCAGATTTAAAAGTAACTGCTGTAGGACATGCTCACATTGATACAGCATGGTTATGGCCCGTACGGGAATCGGTGCGAAAATGTGCCCGGACCTTTGCCAGTCAGTTGGCGCTCATTGAAAAATATCCCGATTATATTTTTGGAGCTTCTCAACCCCAACATTATCAATTTATAAAAGACCATTATCCTGAAATTTATGAACGTATTAAAACTGCTATAAAAAAGGGTCAATGGGAATGCCAAGGAGGTATGTGGGTAGAGGCGGATTGTAATCTCATCAGTGGTGAGTCAATGGTTCGGCAAATTCTACTGGGTAAAAATTTCTTCATGGATGAGTTCGGAGTAGATATAGATAATCTTTGGCTTCCTGATGTATTTGGATATTCAGCGGCATTACCTCAGATTTTGCAGAAAAGTGGCATCAAATATTTTCTCACTCAGAAATTATCGTGGAGTCAATTCAATAATTTTCCTCATCATACCTTTAAGTGGCAGGGGATTGATGGCAGTGAGGTATTGACTCACTTCCCTCCAGAAAATACGTATAACAGTGAATTGGATACAGAATTTCTCATGCCGGCCCAAACTCATTTTAAAGAGAAACAGGTGCTGGATGAATTTATAAGTTTGTTTGGTGTGGGAGATGGTGGGGGTGGTCCCAAACCGGAGAATATTGAATTGGGTCAGCGGTTAGCCAACTTAGAATCTGTTCCTCAAGTAAAATTTGGTACTGCAAAATCATTCTTTCACCGCCTTGATAATATATCACCCAAATTGAAAAAGTGGGTGGGAGAGTTGTATTTGGAATTCCACCGAGGTACATTCACTACGCAGGCTAAAGTGAAAAAGGCCAATCGTCAATTAGAGAATACGCTGCGATTGGTTGAGATGCATTATTCCTGTTTACCATTGAGTGAATACCCACAAGCGCAATTAGACCGCATTTGGAAAGTGGTATTGCTGAATCAGTTTCATGATATAATTCCCGGCTCCAGTATTACCAAAGTATATGAAGTGACCCATAAAGAATATGAGAATGCAGAGAAAGAATTGGCTACACTCATTTCTTCTGCCGCTGAAAAGCTATTTACCAAAGATGAGGATACAATTACCTTTTTTAATCCAAATCACTATGAATTAAATGGCCGGGTAAACCTTGATGGAATTGGAGAAGTGGCCGTTGTAATTCCACCGTACAGTTTTATATCTAAACAATTGAATAAGTTAAAACCTATTCAGAATAAAACTCAGGGGCTGACTATGGAAAATAGTCTTATTCGTTATGAGTTTAATTCAAAGGGGCAGCTGATATCTGCTTTTGATAAAGAGCTTGGTCTGAAAATGATTACGGATTCTGGCAATGTATTTACATTATATGATGATCATCCAAATAATTGGGATGCGTGGGATGTAGATATTTTTTATGAAGAAGCCATAGTAGAATCACTTTCAGGGAAACAGATGTCAGCGGATGGGCTAAGATTTAATTATTCATTTGGTAAAAAATCAACTTTAGAGCAATCCATCACACTTGCATTACATTCAAAACGTCTCGATTTCAAAACCAATGTAGATTGGCATGAGAAACATCGTATGCTGAGAGTTGCATTTCCAGTTATAGTTCAATCTGACGAAGCCAGTTTTGATATTCAATATGGATTTGTAAAGCGGCCTACTCACCGAAATACTTCTTGGGATATGGCTCGCTTTGAGGTGGTGGGGCATAAGTATGCGGATCTGTCTAATGAAGATTTTGGTGTTGCCCTGCTGAATGACTGCAAATATGGATATAAAGTTCATGGTAATGTGCTGGATTTAAATTTACTTCGTTCGCCGAATAATCCTGACCCCGATGCAGATCAAGGTGAGCATGAGTTTACGTATTCAATATTGCCCCATTCGGGAAGATTGGTAGAATCTAATGTAATGGCAGAAGCCACTTCATTGAATAGTCCCATTCAAGTTTTCAAGGGGTTCAAATCTAAAACCAATCAATTACCAATTTCATTAATTGGTGACGGATTAACGTTAGAAGTAATCAAGAAAGCAGAGAAGACGGATGAGCTGGTCATTCGAGTTGTAGAATCGTTGGGCAAGTTTTCTTCTGGTAAATTGAAATCAATATCGTCAATCACAACTTGGACAGAAACCAATTTCATGGAATGGGAAGATGGAGATGTTGATAAGGGACAGAACATAGAGATTCAACTGAATCCATTTGAGATTAAGACGTGGAAAGTAAAGTTGTAAAATAAAAATGAAGTTCACCGGAGTAATTGAAGGATTCTATGGTCGTCCGTGGTCACTGAGTCAACGCAAAAAACTAATTAACCAATTTACAGAATTTGGTGGACTCAATACATATATCTATGCCCCAAAAGATGACTTTAAACATCGTCAAAAATGGCGTGAACTATATTCAGTTACAGAGTTGCAGGAAATTTCTCAAATAGTTGAAATCTGTAAAAATAACAATGTGAACTTTATTTATGCCATTGCTCCAGGAATAGACATCTCTTATTCTTCCAGCAATGATTTTAATTATCTATCCTTAAAGCTAAATCAAATTTTAAGACTGGGCGTGGAGGGTGCTGCTATTCTTTTTGATGATATTCCTGAACAATTTTGCGATGAAGATAAAAAGAAATACAATTCATTTGCACAAGCTCAGGCCGAAATTTCAAATAAATTAATGGAAAATATTAATACTGATAACTGGTTTTTTTGTCCAACGGTATATTGTTCTGATCAGACAAAAGGGTCTCTTGAAAAGAATGACTATTTGCAGGAATTATCTAATTCTCTTCATGTGGAATTTAATTTATTTTGGACGGGTCCCAATGTGGTTTCTCCTGAGATCAATTTAGTTCATGTTAAGGAGTTAAAATCTATATTCCAAAATCCCATTGTGATTTGGGATAATATATTTGCCAATGATTATGATTTGCATAGGTGTTTTATGGGTCCATTTTCAGGTCGTGAAGAAATAAAGGATGAAATTGCAGGAATTTTATTGAATCCCAATTGTGAATTTGAATTGAATTTTATCCCTATAAAAACATTTAGTGATTTTTGCCAAGGAGGTAGAGAAGAGTCCTATCAAAATGCACAAACGGAATGGTATACCCAATTTGAAGAATGTATATCTTTGGATGAATTGCAGTTATTAATAGAAGTCTTTCATTTACCTCATAAATTGGGGAAAAAGGGGAATGAAGTGGTAGCGTTACTCAAGTCGAATAAATTCGATAAACTGGCCCAAAATTCATGGGATATACTCCAAAAGTTGGCTCATATGGAATATCGAAAACTTTTTCATTCAATTTACCCATATGCGTGGGAGCTCTACTATTTAATCAAAAAGTGTAAAGAAGGAAGAGAAATTGAGTTATTGCCCCAAACTAGGGATGGTTCGCTAGTATTTAGATTGGAAAAGTTAAAAAAAAGTTAGTTCTATTCATGCTTGAATGTATAAAACATAATGCTGTAATTTGATTCGTGTCTAAAGAAACTAAATATATTCTAAAATCATATATTTCGGAGGTTCTATATCCTATCGAAAATTATCCACGTAATTTATTTCCTGATTTAGAGAATATTGTTTATGGAGTACTTTGCACAAAAATTAAAAAAATACCACAATTTG
>JABHHG010000147.1 GCA_018671635.1 Fidelibacterota bacterium
ATACACCCAAACAATCTTCAACAGCACAGGACCTATCATCTCCATTTATTGCATCTGGGTTATAATTGCATGCATTCTCATCCATACAGCCGCCTATTTTGCAAACACAATCATTTGCATCAAGCCCTGAACACCAACAATTGAAGAAATTATCATAATAGGTTATATCGTATAATTTAGTTTTATTATATGTCGGATTAGATGCAACAAAAGAAACTATCAATTGATCTATAGCATTTATATATTCAATATCATATACCCCATCATCACCTAGTTGCATTGAGCCTAATAATTCCATCTCTAATACCGAGACAACTGCCACACTTGATGCACCCTGTAAGCCAACCAATAAATACTGTCCATCTGCCGTTAGCTCTAGTGAGGTAGGCTCAGAGCCCACCCAAACGTTTGCTAAAATCGACATCTCGTCCGTAGAAACATCAATAAATCGCACCTGATTATTTCCCTTATCCGCAGCGATTAATATATCAGAATCACTAGTCACAACTAGATCAGTTAGCTGTGATCCTATGTTCAGAACATTATGATCTGGATATTCGAAATATTGAACAATCTCATCAGACCCACAGGACAAGATGAACATTGTTGATATATAAATAAAAATCTTATAACTGAAATTCATTAGAGTGCCCAATCATAAAATAAATTTAACCGAAGAAAACCATCAGGAACCAATTGAGACTCATTAACACTATAATAAATAGTCCACGGATACTCAACATCAAGAATAAAATTATTTGAAAACCTTATCCCAAATCCAGAAACTAGATATGCCCATTCACCGCCCCGCTGACTCTCAGGTTCTCCATATTGATGCGTATCTCTTTTTGTCACCACAGTCTCTAAGCCACCTTTAATAAATAGGGCATCGGACTTGTCATAGTTTACTGAAATACGGCCATGAAATTCATTTCCATATCTATAGCCCCTAACATTTTCATATACAGAAATTCTAGAAAACAAACTTCCTGAATATAACCATCTTCCACTAGGATAACCTAAAAAGAGTGAAAATAATGGATCAACAGTACCAGAGCCCACCTGCAATGTTTCTGATATTACATTATCATCTTCATCCAAGTCTGTCACACTCCCTGTGGCAAGCTTTAAACCACTTGCAAATGTTGCCAGTATCTGATCGTCAAAAAAGTAATCACTATACTTAAATAGGAGAATTGCATCTGAAAACCCCTCAGTCTTTCTAATGTATATCCCTTCTGAACCTTCAACAATGCTAATCTTCGAATTGACAATCTTCCTCCAAGGAAGAACCGTTTCAATTGAAAATTTATCTGTAATACTATAGTTTAAAAATAGCGCAGAGATTTCACTTGTAGTCCTCTCATTACTGGGATTTGAAATTGGCTGTGTCCCATTTCCCACATCTTGAAGATATTCAAATTCATAGCTTGCACCCAACAATAATTTGCCCGCTTGACTTGAATTTCTCTCCATCGAACTGCCGACCGGCAGTACAGGTCTCCTTCAGGAAACTTGAGCGCTCATTAAAGCAGGTAAAAACAAACTAATTAGAATTATATTTTTGATAAAAAAAACTTTAATAATCCCACCTCCATAAATAATTAATATAAATCTTTATTTTCAGGTATTAATGAAAGCACAAATTTAGGCCTTCACTAAATATATTCAACTAATCATTTAGTATTAAATTTACCAATTGAACAATATCTAATACATTAATTGACCCATCACTATTCATATCAGCATTCCCAGAATCTGCAATCTGTCCCATTATTATATTTACCATAATTACAATATCTAAAATGTCTATGACCGAATCACTATTTAAGTCCCCTAAGGCTAAACCTTTAGTGAAATTAATCGTCTGAAAAGAATCAGGCCGTTTATCCGTAAATATTTTTAACGAATAACTAGACCCATTATCATCATTAATATCTAGCTCAATATCAGACTCACTCTCATCTTGTATATTTAAGCTCCCATCAGCCAACAGAGCAGAATCAGACCATAGCTCATAAATAAATGTCTGTGAATGCCAGCCAGTATTATAAATTGTGACATTTATACTTTCATAAGAGATAGAAAACATGGGGTAATCTCCCTGTAAATTATCTATCTCAAATGAAAATGCATTGGGGTATAGGCTAGGAACCCTCTCAGACCAAAAATAAGCAAGGGGTACATTTAATTCAGTTTGTGCCCAAAAATGCCATACAATTTCACCTTCATTATTCACCTCAATGATATTGCCACTTCTACCTGCACTAATTAATGTATTTCCATTCTCCAAGCGTTTACACTCGCCCCTTGACAAGGTAAGCATAGAATCAGGCAGTACATACTCCCAAACCAGCTCTGGTTCTCTGTTGTTATTTAAACCAATCTCCATACACTTTGATAGCTCAGGGTCACTATCTCTACCATTATCAAAGAAAATTAAAGTGCCCGTATCTGTAATTTGGGCAGAATGTTGATGGGAAAATTCAAAATCTCCCCCAAATGGTGTTTCAACCATATAGCTAGGGTCAGCTATATCCCATAGAATCTCTTTAGTGTTATAATCAATTGCAGAAATTCTACTTATATTCCTCAATGATACATAAACAATGCTATCGTTCTTATTAAAAAAAACTGAGTTCCCATGCGTCCAATCGAAATTACCGGATGCCTCTGCCTGCGGTAACCACTGAGGATTATATTCCAATTGAGAAATATAATCAAAAGTACTCCATTCCCAGATCAAGTTTCCTTCCAGATCAACCTCAATTATTTTATCTCCCACCCAACTCAAGCTATCGGGAGCCGTTGGACTGCATTCATCAGGGCAAGGTAAAGTCTCAGTAATAGCATCTAAGAAGAAATATGTATCGTTTTCAGATTTAATGATTGAGTGGTGCACTTCATAGTCTGGATACTGAGTCTCGAAAACTATTTCACTATTAATATCAAATTCATAACCACGGCGAAATCCGAACCCAATAAAATTTCCATTAGACGAAATTTCTGTTACTACTATTTTAGAAGCCGCAAAACTGCTTCTATCCGCAAACCATATTGGACTACCATCAATATTGACAGCCACCGAGAAAGCCAGAGATTCGTAGTCAATAATTGAAATTCCAGGGTGAATTTGTTCTATATTAGATGTGAGTATACTTACATTCTCAGGGTAAAATGAAGGCAGCTCATTAACCGCAAAATTTAATTGTTCATAGCACCCTACAGGCTCATTGTCGATACTAATTCCACATACAATCCAAAAATATTGTTGGCCCCAATCTAGGCTGTCAATAATCATAGAATTAAATCCAGAGCTATAACTTTCAGATGTAACTTGACCGTAAATATTCAACTCATATGAATCAGCATCAGCTATTTGTGGCCATCTAAAAAATATTTGGGTATAATTCAGTGAACTGCCATCTACTGGCAAGAAATCCTGGCCTATACTCAGACCGACTAAGAGAAATATAGTAATTTGAATCTGAATTATTCTTTTCATTTTCATAAGGGTCAATTTAAATTATTTTATATATGAATTTTGAGACTTATCACACAAAAACTGCATGTATTCAAACAGCCCCAGATTTGACTCTGAGGCTGTTTAAATTAATCATGAATATTAAGACTTACTTCAGAAACATAACCTTCTGAGTAGATGCATGATTTACAGTAGTTGCAGTGATTAGATATACACCACTTGGAACTAAACTTGCGTCCCATGTGAATGAATAATCACTTGCATTCATATGACCATCAGCTAATGTACTCACTAATTGACCCATTACATTGTAAACCATTACAGATACATGACCTGCTTCAGGAATACTTAGGTTAATTGAAGTACTTGGGTTAAATGGATTTGGATATGCTTCACTCAATACAAATGAGTTTGGCACAACACTTACATCCATTTGACCTGCTGAATTCGCAACAATCATATTCACGATATCATACTCACCATCAGCGATGAAAAGTTCATCACTTTCTGGAGCAACAATGATCAATGTTGTTTCATTGCCATTGGTACGATAATCAGCAACCATTGCTTTATCAGTTAGCTCGATACTAAAGTCAGCACCATGAGATAATGTCATTTGAACACCACCGATGTAACCATCAGCGTTTAAGTTCAATGCATCACCGGCCTTGATTAAGCCAGCTTTAGTAGCATCAACATTACGGCCATCAAGAATTACATTTACAATGGCAACGATATCAAGCACATTTGCTGCACCATCACCATTTAAGTCTGCAGATTCAAGCTGGCAATCATCAAACCCAATAGAGCCTAAGATGTAGTTAACTATTTGTACAATATCAAGTACATTAGCTGCACCATCAGCATTCACATCACCAGTACCAGCAGTGGCACAGTTTGATCCATCACCAATAGTACAACCATCATCAGGCATGGTACCGCAAGCACCGTCGTCAAAACATAGCTCCTCACAGTTAGCAAACAACCCAAAGTCTCCATCATCGCAAAGGGTATCATTTGTCCACGCACCAATCAT
>JABHHG010000164.1 GCA_018671635.1 Fidelibacterota bacterium
CAAAATTAAAATGAAACTCATTTTAGCCTCGCAAAGCCCACGACGTAAACAAATTCTATCTCGGTTGAATATTTCCTTTGGAGTAATAGTGTCGGATGTGGACGAATCTATTTTTTCAACTGACGGAACTCCCGCAGATCATGCAATGGAATTGGCATCCATTAAATGTGAAGAAGTGAGTAGAAATTATACTGATTATTTAGTGGTGGGCGCCGACACCATTGTTATTTTAGATGGCAATATTATGGGCAAGCCTGAAGACAAACAAGATGCTATCCTCATGCTTGAAACATTGAGTGGAAATACCCATGAAGTGATTACTGCAATTTCAATACAATATGTACAAAAAAATATTATCCATACTTTTTTTGAGAGTACAAATGTTACTTTTAGGCAGATTCCTGAATCGCATATTTTAACTTATGTAGACTCAGAATCGCCATACGATAAAGCGGGAAGCTATGGAATTCAGGACTGGAGTGCCATTTTTGTAGAGAAAATTAACGGTTGCTATGATAATGTGGTTGGATTCCCCCTTTCTCGGTTTGTATTTGAGTTGAAAAAAATAGGTATAAATCTTAATGAAATATCTTGAACGTCAGTTAACAATAGTAATAATTTGACCACCCCATGACAACAGCAGAATCATTCTTTTCATTACTTAAATCACACAGGGAATCAAAAGGTGTGGAGATCCAAGAGATTGCCGAATACACCAAGATAAACCCTAAATATCTACACGCCATTGAATCTGGAGACTTTAAGGTACTCCCCAATGTGTATATGCGATTATTTTTGCGTTCTTATGCCCAATTTATTGGTGCAGATACTGAACAAGCTTTAGATGATTATGAGCTACATACCACTGGTAAAGTATCTGCCAAGCTAGAGAATGCCCCTGAATCTACATTAGAAAATCCTAAAGAGGGCCCCTCAATGATAGGGAATAGTCCTATTCCTCCCAAACAAATCATTACGGGGATTGCTGTAATTGTGGGTCTTTTTCTATTCTTTAAATTAGTAAGTGGACTCAGTGAACAACAGGTTGAGGCAGAGACTCAGGTTAAGGTTGAGGCTAAAGTTGAGGATGTGCCAAAAATTGAATCTATTTCGGGGAAGCCTGAAACGGTTGAAATTGAATTGACTACCCCTGCTGAAACCACTGAAATACCAACCGAAGACGTAAAAAAAAAGCCCTAACACCTAAAGAATCTCCCACAGTACTCAGTGAAAGTAGTTTTTTAAAGGAAAATCTTCACGGTAGCACCACTCAAATTTTAACCCTCAATTCCCCTTCAGTTTTGCAATTGAACATATTAGAAGCAACCCATATAAGTATTGCGGCAAAACATGATGGTGAACTGATTCTATATAATCAAATTGTATTGGCCGACACCACTCTAATATTCACATTTAATACATCAATCAATTTTGATTTATTGAATGCCACCCATATTCAAGCCCATTTAAATGATACCCCTTTAGATACCTATTTTACAAATAATGATGTTTCATTGCGTGGCTCATATATTGTGAATTCTGGGCAATTTTATGTTGGGTATTTCTCGAGGGAATAGGAAAATCAGGATTTAGGTTACCAGGTGTCAGGAGTTAGGAGTTAGGAGTTAGGAAATTATGGACGGTATTGACTATGTCAATACGATTTTGTTTAAAGGGATTACAATCCCTTTAAAACGACTGTATCGATTAACTCCATATTTTTTATTTTCCATAATACCTAAAACCTACCCTAATCCCCAATCCCCCCTTAACACAGCCAAGGGTACTCCACTTTTTTTCTTCCCCTAACTCCTGACACCTGGTAACCTAAATCCCAATTCCAAATTCCCACCCACCATAAAATCCCCTCAATTTCTCCTTAATAAAATAAAATATTAAACATTTCATTTGCATTGAAGTGGGGAACTTGTCTATAATTATGGGGAGATGTGGGAGAGATTCCCACTCTTTCATGTGCGATGACTACTATGGACAATATAAAGCTATCATTTACAGGCGAATATACCAATTCCCTAGACCAAAAACACCGGTTGAGCATACCGGTTAAGTTCCGCAAGGCGCTTGATCCTATCAACGATAGGACATTCGTGATCACACGCGGTTTTGACCCATGCCTCATCCTCTACCCTATATCCGAATGGACTCGAGTAGAAGAACAGCTCAGCCAACTCAGCTCAATACGCGGACAACATCGAAACTTTGTGAGATCTATAGTTCGTCATGCCACATATTTACAATATGACAGTCAGGGAAGAATTGCAATTCCTGACAACTTACTTGAATTTGCATCTGTAATAAAGGATGTGAATGTAATCGGCATGATTAATAAGATTGAACTCTGGGCGCCAGAAATTCTGGATTCCCAAGACGTTACTGCCGATGTAACCGCCACTGATTTTGAGGATCTGGCTAATGAAATTAATTTCTGATAAAGATGATGCAGCAACCTCCACATATACCCATAATGGTAGATGCGGTGGTGAATCATCTGCTGACAGACAAGAACGGAATTTACCTGGATGGGACTACGGGCTTTGGTGGACATGCAAGTGCCATCATGGAAAAGCTCAACCCAACGGGAACATATATAGGCTTGGACGCTGACCCCTATGCCCTGGAATACGCTAAGAAAAGATTGTCAGTACACGCAGCGTTTTGCGCGCTACACCACGTTAATTACCGGTATTTCCCAGAGGTGCTCGCCTCTATGGAAATTCCACAAGTGACTGGTCTTTTCTTTGACATTGGTATCTCCTCCTACCAAATTGATTCTGGGGACAGGGGTTTCTCCTTTCAGTCGGATTCGCCATTAGATATGCGATTCGATACTTCATCTGGTGAGTCCACCAGGCATTTTCTCAACAGTTCTGAATTTAAAGAAATCGGTATGGTTATTCGAAATTACGGTGAAGAACGTAATTGGAAGCGAATCACTCGTGCCATTGTAAATGCTGCATCAAAAGGTGAGATGGAAACCACCTTTCATTTAAAGGCTGCCGTGGAATCAGTGACACATCAAAACTTTGAAACCAAAACGTTGGCCCGTGTTTTTCAAGGCATTCGGATTCATGTAAATGGTGAACTTGATTCTCTAGAGATGGCATTAGAATCCTCAATAGATTGTTTAAAACCGGGTGGTCGAATTGGCGTCATTTCTTTTCACTCATTAGAAGACCGAATCGTAAAGCGATTTTTTAAAAAGCAGGCTATCACCTGTACATGCTCTCGGGAGATTCCCGTATGCGTATGTGATACAAAACCAAATTTAAAATTAGTCTCACGAAAAGCCATAGTTGCGGATGCTGAAGAAGTTGCAATAAACCCACGCTCTCGTAGCGCAAAATTTCGAGTGGCCGAAAGAGTCTGATGCCAAAGGAAATGCCAAATGGAAAAAAATCTAGTTTAGGAGATATATTTTTCTTTTTTGGTGTGGTTGTAATTTCCTGTCTCATTGTTATTTTTTATATTTCATTGAAAAATGAATGTCTCACCTCTCAAGGTGAAATTTACCATTTAAGCAATATTCATCATACCCATTCCGGTCGTGTTAAGATGTTAGAAAGTGATATGCGGAGTTTGATGCGTCGCGACTTCATCGAAGCGGAAGCACGGTCCCGAATTGGAATGACATTTCCTGCACCTGAATCATTGGTGGTCTTTATGGGACCTGAAGGTTGAACTCACTTTACTCACAATATCGAACTCGTGTTCAATTTTTAGTGGGCATTGTTGGCATCCTATCTCTCGTATTATTAGGTAAAATATTCTCAATCCAAGTGATTCATGGTGATAAGTATGTGGAAGATGTACTTCATGCTACATTAGTTTATCGCATTGAAGAGGGAAATCGAGGGTCTATTGTAGATCGCAATGGGATTGAGTTGGCCCAAACTATTAAAAAATATGACTTTTGGGTAAATACTAATGCATCATTTGATAAGGATCGAATTATTAGTTTATTCTCTCAAGTTTTTAATGAGCCTCCTTCCACGTACCTTAATCTTCTATCAAATAAGGGTAATTATGTTGCGCTGAAACGAAATATTCCGGCGCCAATTGCGGAACCCATCATAGATGAAATTCGATATATTAATGGACTCCAAGCTGATGCTTCCATAAAAAGATATTATCCACAACATCATTTTGCGTCACAAGTGTTGGGCTATGTTG
>JABHHG010000105.1 GCA_018671635.1 Fidelibacterota bacterium
AACTAAAACAACATGAATAATTCAATTTTATGAATTAAATAATTATATAGAGTGCTAATTTTAATTATGGTTTACATGGGCATAATTGGGGGCGTTCTTATTATTTGGTACTTTTATAATAAATTTATTCGATGGAGTCCAATGATTCCCCCCATCTTAAATACTGTTAAATTATTTGTTTACGGGCATCGAGGCGTTCCTGCCCTGACACCAGAGAATACATTATGCTCTTTTCAAAAAGCTTTTGAACTAAAGGTAGATGGAATTGAACTGGATGTGCAAATTACTAAAGATGGTATCTTGGTTGTGCATCATGATCCGCATCTTGAACGATTAACTGGAAAACAAACTTTAATATCTTCATTAGAATATGAAGAATTATCATCCATTGATGCTCGAGGTAAAGAATCAGATTTTAAAATTGTTCAACGGATTCCAACGCTGGATGATGTATTAGAAATTCTTCCAAAAAATACAGCCATTAATATTGAAATAAAATCTCAACAATTATTTAGTGAGGGAATGGAAAAGCCAGTTGTTCAGGCAATATTAAGATATGAATTATTAGACAGAGCCATTGTTTCAAGTTTTAATCCACTTCGGCTCCGGAAAATAAAACGGCTAAATGATAAAATCACAACGGCACAACTATGGGATGAAGAAGATCAATTCTCATCAATTTGGTGGATTTACATTTCACGACCTGATTTATTCCACGGAAATATTGATCAGTTTAATGGACGTATGATTTCTGACTTGAAGGCATTAGAATTAAAAATTTATGCTTATACCGTAAATACAAATGAGCAATTTGAAAAAGTAAAACGCTTAAATGTTGATGGGGTTTTTACAGATGACCCTTCTATTTGTAAATAAAAAAAGAGGATGATTCATCCCCTTTTAAAATATCAACAATTAAACTGTAATTTTACTTTTCTGGGTAACCAATCCGTTCAAATGGATTTACAATACTTGAAATCAAATTACGTGAATGTGCTGCAATTCGTTTCAAGTATCTGGCATACATTGCAACTGCAGTACCTTTACCCACACCAATATCAGAAAGTTTACCCGAGATTATATCCTTTGTAATACTATCACACTGAGCGGAGATTGTTTCCTTATACAATGTCATTAATCCACGTGCTTTCTCAATATCTTGATTTTTGAACGCATCAATTGATGATTCAAAAAGATCTAATGATGCAGTTTCAACATGACTCAATCTTTCTTCAAGAGAACTTCCATCTAATAATTGGGGATGATTAACAGCAAGGTCATAAATATTTTTTGTATAATCACCAATACGCTCAATATCAATAACAACACTTACCAGCACCAAGCCTGAACCAATGTCATCGGTACCACTCACAGCTAAATGAGTCATTACTTTTCGACGAACATCTCTTTCAAATTCATTGATTTTCTGGTCCATAGAATATATATCAATATCTATATTAGATGAATCAGACTTTCGTAATGATTCAACAGATGCCTTAAACATTAATAAATCAATGTCCAACATTTCATGACATTCTGATAATGCCTGTTCGTATAAACTGTTTGATTGAAATAATTGATATATCTGCTTAAACATGTGCTATCTCCCAAAAAAGATGATAAAAAATGGTATTAAAAAGAAAACTATGAATAAATATATAAATGGATAAAATTTGTTTCTTACTGAAAGTTCAGCAATTCCATTTGCTAATTTTATTGGTATATCCCTCAAAAGTGGATTCATGTATATCAAAACTATTGAATATAAATTAAACAATAAATGAGTAAATGCTGCAACCATTGCGGTAACATTTAAAGTGAGTGATGCTAATAATGCAGTTACTGTTGTACCAATATTTGCCCCTAATGTAAATGGGTAAATTTGCCTCAATGATAGTACTCCAGCACCGGCTAATGGCACAATTGTTGACGTCGTTATGGATGAACTTTGCACCATAATAGTTAATATCATCCCGAATATAATTCCGCGAAGTGGCGTTTTAAATATATACTGATCAAAAAATGTCTCTACCTTTTCAAGCACAAGACTACGTAATAATTTTACAATAAAGTATAGCATAAAAAATGTAATCACAACACTAATAATAATATATAAAATATCATTTCCACCACTCAAGGATTCAACATGACTTGATCCCCATTTTATAGCCGCTTTAATTGGACTTTTAAATGCGTCTTCCGTGCTTACTCGGCCAAAGAAAAATATCCCCATGGCGGTGGCAGAACGCTCTATAAAATGAGTTGACATTTCTAGCGGGAACATAATTATCACCGCCATTAAATTAAAAAAGTCATGAACCGTAGAGGCAGCAAATGCCCGTTTAAACTCATTACCTCTTCGTATATGCCCAATGGAAACGAGTGTGTTTGTAACGGTAGTACCGATATTCGCACCCATAATCATGGGGATTGAAGCAGTAAGACTCACAACGCCACTACTAACCATGCCTACAATTAATGATGTTGTAGTTGATGAACTTTGAAATAAAACGGTGGCAAATATTCCAATAAATAATGCCAATATTGAGGAGGAAGTAGTGTTTACAAAGGTTGAGCTGGCCACCATTTTGACCTTTGACTCTTGTACATCAAACTTTTCAGATATACCTTCAACTTTATAATCACATCGATAAACTAGTTGGCCATCTTCATTATAATTAATGTCCTCAACCAACATCCAAACTTTCTTATTGATGCCATCAATTTTAGCCTTATTTTGAACCATGTCACCAACTTCAACCACATCCGGCTGAGTTAGATGCTTTATTCCAGAAGAAAGCCCATTGATTCCAACTAAAAATAAATATAAGGCAAAAACAACACCTGCAATTTTTGCTATTGATATAAATAATTGTTTATTCATTTGAAAATTAAATTTTATTGAAATCTAATATTTGCTACAGAGAAGTTTAAAATAATTTTATGTCCAATTAACAAGCGGTAAATTTAAATATTTAGTATTATATAATCCTCACTATTTAAGTCATTAACACTCGCGTAATTTCTTCTGGTGAATCTAAAACTAAAACTCCGGTTTCTTCTAATCTTTCTCTCGAATTATGCCCACTGGCCATGAGGATACAATCTGTTTCCATCGTCTGCGCTACTTCAAAATCATGAACCGTATCGCCAATCATAACAACTTCAGCAGGATCATAACTCAATGCACTAATCCAAGATTGACCAAGATTGACTTTACTATGTGCATAATGATCATCCAAACCATTTACTCCCTCAAATCTATTTTGAAGTTGATAATGTATTATAGTTTCATCAAGAATGTTTTGATTTTGTGCAGAAAGGATTGAATGGGAAATTCCAATTTTAGAAAGTGAATCTAAAACTGATTCTATCATAGTGTATAAGGATGCATCAAATTTCCGCTTTTTAAAATCATGGATAAACTCCATTCCACAAACTTCAAATGGTTCTACAGAGAAATCAAATCCCAGTTTTATATAATAATCCCGAACCGGAAATGTAAAATTCTCTCGGTAATCATCTATGGTTATTGAGTTCATCCCACGCTTCAAGAGAATATTATTCATTATCTCAACGCATAACCAAGCATCATCTATGAGAGTGCCATTCCAATCCCAAATGATATGTTTATATTTCATTCAGCGGATAAATCTAATTTTCTCAAAAATTCATGAGTGAAAATTCCATCACTGTGGCCATCTCCCCATGTAATTCGAATTGCATAATGACCCACCTTAATTACATTTTTTAACTCATATGCCGCACCCAATTTCTTGACATGAACACCCTTATATACATTCCCGAATATATCTGATTCTCCAGAACAATTTGCACAAGGACATTTATCGCGTAATATCACATAATCAATGAATGTTTCTTTGTTATCACTCCAACTAACCGCTAGGCCATTTGGAAAATTAAGTAACTCTTTTATTGTTATTGCCATCTGTATTTCACCCTATTTATATGAAAAATTTATAATGGAACACAAAAAGTGTATTTTATGCCGTTGTTCCACTTGTATAAACTACTAAATTCTCATAAATTTATTCACAATTTGGAATCAAACATTAGATTGAAACTTCTTAAGACTGTCATCGCGGCCACACTGGCAGCCACAATAACTTTTGCAAACTCATTTACTATAGAGTTGCCACTTAACCCCATCCAAAATACATTGGATATTAACGGGAATCACTACCCCGACTTCTTTGCATTTGGGAATTCTGACATTCATCGCTCACTTCATATTTTCGACGTAACCCCCAAAGGACTCTCTAAAATCTGGTCTTTTTCACTAAATGAAAATCAAAATGGGTATATCGTTGATGCCGTTTTATCTGATTTTGATGGTGATGGAAATAGCGAAATATTAGCCGCGGTAGAGTTAGAAAATGAACCTGGAAAGCTTTATTTATTCCAATCCGAAGGGGGTAATTTCAGTAAAAATCCATCAAAAAAATTCTCTTATCCCGATGCACAAAACAACATGCGACTCACTCAATTAAAAACTATCGATTGGGATAATGATGGTGATAATGAGATCGCAATGGTAATGGGAAGCCCCAATCGTAGTGCAATGATTTGTGATATCCACAATGGTGAATTTGAGGTCATGGAAAAAATTGCACATGACTTTGTTCAAAACACATTTGGATTACTTCTACTATCTACCGGTGATTTTGACGGTGATGGTATTGATGATCTTATTGTTATTAGTAATGGAATAGAACCCACCAGTTTCCAGTATTTATCTACATCATCTCCACAAGAAGTAGCGTTTGGTGAGAATGGACCTATAATTTTTATCACTGATCCTATCGATATAAATAATGATCAAATTGATGATTTCTTATTTTTAACTGGAGAAGGGAACCTCTTTTCGAATGAGTGGGGTAAAGCAATCCCCTTAGATCATAGCAACTATAATCATATATATGCTGAGTTTAGTATCATTTCAAATTCATTAAGTATTTTCGCTTTTTCTCAAAATGGGGATATCCAAAAATTCCAACTCAGCCGCAAAAATACCCTCATTTCAATGGATGCTTACTATCCATCATTTTTAGCGGAAGAGATTATAAATCCAAAAATTTTATATCTGAATAAGACTCAAGAGGTGGTGGTCTTTCATAATGGTAATAACCCCGAAGTTTCTACCTTAGAATTAGAGCCATTTATAGATTATTCAAAACAGCGTCGGAGCGACGGTCGCGAAGCAAATATTATTATAAAATCGGAGTTACTATATCGACATCCTATCGAAAAAATTGCAGACTTTAATTTTTCTGAGTTTAAGACTGACTCACTTCCTAATGGAATGGAATTTAATTTAGATGCATTTGCGTTAGATTGGACTCCAACATTGAATCAACTTGGATTTCATGAACTGAATTATCACACTGCTTTCAATATTAGTGGCGAATTACTCATTAATCTAGATGAGGGTACCGTTGTTACACCCACTTCTTCTGATACATCTCTTACCAATAGTTATCTGTTCTATGTGAATGATCAACCCTTTTTCGCGACTAATAACTCTATTGATTTCCTGGTAGTGAACAACGATACTTTAAATGCCAACTTTTCAATAAAAGACAGGAATGTTGATGCAATTATTAATGTTGGCGTAAATACTTCTCAAACAGCTACACATTCATATACAAATCCACCTGCTGAAGAAGATAGCCCCATTTCAGATTCTGAAACTGAATCTCCATCTGATGATGTACCCGAAGAGGAAGCAGAAGTTGAAGATGCAATAGATGAATCTGGGGCAGAGGAGGAAGAAGAAAGTTCTGATACTGAAGCTGAACCCGTTGAAAATGAAGATGCCGAACTCGCTGACGAAATAGAATCTACTGATCCTAATGGTGATGATGATTATTCCGAAATCAAACGTAGAGAGAGTCAGTTTCAATGGATACCGGATGTGGATCCAGGGCTCTATCCCTTTACATTATGGGTGGATGATTTACATAACTCAGATTCACTGCGAATTAATGTTCGTGTACATCCTCGAATTTATTTAGATGACAACCAAACTGACTTTATTCTTACGGTAGGTAACCCCTTTGAATATAAACTGAATGTGACTCAAAAAATTGTAGCTGATTCCCATTATAATTTCAGTATTCGAAATGTACCCGAAAATATGTATATAGATTCTACTGGCTCAGTTTATTGGGTCCCTGTGGTTACTCAAGTCGATAATCACTATATAACCATTGATGTTAGTGACGGAATTGCTACAGAATCTATCACATTAACATTATTTGTGAATGATCCACCTATTATTTCAAAACGACCAGCTCAATACTTAATTTTAGAAAAAACAGATATTTGGGAATATACATTACGTAGCTTTGATGCAAATATCACGGCAGATATCACGTGGGAGCTATTAGATGCCCCCCATACCATGACTTTAGATTCTTTAGGCAATCTTAGATGGATGATAAACGAAGTGGACTATTGGAACTATTCTGTCCAAATTTCTGACGGTATTGATTCGACTCAATTCACTAATACTATTTATTCAAACTATTTACCCCGAATTACAAGTATTCCTATTGAATCTGTAATTTGGGTGGATGAATATAATTATCAAACCAATGTAAAAGATGATAATCAATATGCCGCATCTAAAAAGGATGCTCCCAATATACTCACTTATTCTTTTGATGAATCTCCTTCGACCATGTCTATTTCAGATTCTGGATTGCTGATATGGCAACCCCTCGAAATTGATGAAGGTAATCATAAAATTATCATCAATGTAAATGATGGTTTAGTGGATGTGAAACAAGAATATAGCTTACTGGTGGAGGGTCCGCCAACTATCACAATAGCCGATTCATTGGCAATTCCAGTTGGAGATACACTCCAAATACAATTTACCCATAAGAATTTTAAGAATGCTGATAATTTAAAATTTAATACTGATGGACTCCCAAAATCATTACAAGTAGATGACTCAACAGGCATAGTAAACTGGGTTCCTACCATAAAGGATGTTGGACTTTTTAAATTTAAGGCAACCATTCAAAATGGGGTTGAGTTAGCAGAAAAACCATTAAAATTATTTGTCTATCAATATCCTGAGTTAAACCTAGATACCCCCACCGAAGCCTATGTGGGGCTCACCTATATTTATGATGTACAAGCGTTTGATATGTTTGGAGAATATATTGAAAAAAATGGTGGAGAAATTCGCCTCCACAGTGAAACTATGTCAGATATCAAATTTGATTCTGATACCCATACTATTCGATGGTCACCCACGGAAGAGCATTTAGGGGAACATGAATTTACCGTTGACGTGCTTGACCAGTTTGGACTCACCACATCGGTAAGCCATTATGTGAGCGTATTTATGAGTCCATGTGAATTATGTAAAAGTGCAAAGCGTGAACGTAAATCGGTGAAACAAGTACTCACCCCCGTATTTAAGAAAGATACTCCGGATAAGGTGACGGGAAATGCCTCATCTATTCAAACAACCGTTGCGGATTCTATTGTGGTGGCACCTGTGGATAGCTTAGTTGTACCACAAGATTCATTGATAATTCCCATTGATACATTGAGTACGCCTGTGGATACTACGGTTATTACTCAAGATTCCCTGAGTTTGCCAGTAGATACATTAACCATTAAGCTGGATTCTACAATTACGACAGGGGACATGTTGATAAGCCCAATGGACAGTATTGGTACAGTTGTGGATTCAGTTAAAGTGGATTCTCTCACAGTACCAGCAATACTTGACTCAACCGTCATAGATACCACCACTGAATAATTAGTAAATAATTATTCTCACCACGGATTTATAACTTCCCAATAGTATTGTCTCAACGTTCGTAGCTGAATAACCAATTCATCATGCCCAGGGATTGAATCATAGGCTTCAAATGTAACTCTCTTGGTAATTCCATCATGGGTAATTTCAATCCATTCTGAGCCATCATCTGCACAATCGGGACATCCATACACACCATCAAGCTGTATATATTCATCAAAATCAAAACTATTTACAATAGTTTCTAACGCTGATTGAGAAATTATATCTTCATGTATTAGAGTTGGAAAATCAGGATCCTCCTCCCACCACCCAGACACTTGGAAATTGGCATAGATATCCTGTAATTCTAATTCATTAATACAATAGCCCCAACACTCACCAAAAGATGTACCCGAATTAATTAAATAGGATGTATTTACAGGATTCAAAATAATATCAATGATGAGGATAATGTCTAATACATTAATGGCTCCATCTTCATTCATATCTAAAATGCATAATTCCTCTTCAGTATGTGCAATACCAGATAAAATTATATTTACTGACATCACAATATCTAAAACATTCACTTCACCATCTTGTGTCACATCACCAGAACTCTGAAATTCTTGGGCGCAAGCCTCAGGTTCGCCACATTCATCATTTACTATTTCACCATTTTGATAATAATTTGCATTACAGCCACCACAATAATCAGCTTCACAGGTTATATAAGGGAATGCAGGGCAATCTGTAGCTTCACATGGGTCAACAAAACATTCTACATATCCCTCTAAACAGGGGCAGCTTCCTATACATGATTGGTAACTTCCATATAGATAATCTGAATAGTCATTACCTTCAAAATCAGTGGATCCACATCCGCCCAATTGAACACAGTCATCACCATTCCATCCCCATCCAATAATCATAAAGCAGGGTCCAAAATCAACGCCTGAAAGGTTGGGGCATTCGGTGGCAGTACTCACTGAGAATGAAAAAATAAATATTGAAATATAACTAAATAATCGGGATAATCGCATGATTCACTCCAATTTAATGAAGAAAATTTACCCACAAATTAAAGGTTTGGCAAATGGGGGGTATTGATATAGAATTGATGGTCATAGATTGTCAAACAAAAGTCATAATTATAATTAATACTATTTATGAGACATTGACTATGTATGGCCCTCCAAATTCATACATGACCACATATGACCACTTTTGACTTTTCTACCTTTTCAAGTTGTCAAAAATGTCATCAATAAATTCTAAGGGTAATTCCATTTTCATGGCCAATACATGAACATTGTATAATTCAAAAAATGAGTTGGGGAGTTTCACTAAATCCTTCTCAGTGGTAATGACAGTCTTTGTATTTGATGCCTTAATTTTTGATGTAAGCGCTGCCATAGTTGCATCATCATATTCTACATGATCTTTAAAAGATATAAAATCTAAAATCTCTATTTTCATTTCATTTAAGATCTTGAAAAAAGAATCTTCATGGGCAATGCCACAGAATGCAAAAATGGGTGATGCTACACATTCACAAGATTCATTTTTGCAATTTTCTACATTTTCGTAACCATTAGATGTATATTTATTAGCCTGGAAATTTTGGGAGGACTGGATTGTATTCGTCATAAAGTGTTGCATCATTGGTGGAACTTCACTGGCATCACCTTTGGTTGCTACTACATAATTTGCGCGTTTTAGCCCCCATGGCATTTCACGTAATTGTCCCACCGGAAGTAAATGATATGCATTGGATTTTTCAGTGGCATTCATGAGCACAATATCAATATCTCGGTGAATTTTTCGATGTTGAAAGGCATCATCTAAAATAATCAAGTCCACATCAAAATCTTGAATTAATCTTTCTGCGCCATCAACCCGATTTTCAGATACAACTACGGGCACATCTTTCAATAGACTGGCCATCAAAAAAGGTTCATCACCAGAAATTTCCACCGTAGTTTTTAACT
The DNA here is from genome assembly GCA_018671635.1 of Fidelibacterota bacterium. Classification (GTDB taxonomy): domain Bacteria; phylum Fidelibacterota; class Marinisomatia; order SCGC-AAA003-L08; family D37C17; genus JABHHG01. The sequence goes on from JABHHG010000105.1 coordinate 9,775, forward strand.
CATTTCCATCATGTACAATCTGTAAACCATTTGATTTTCGCCCATAACCACGGCTTACGATTCCGGGTTTAAATCCCTTAACTTTTGCGGATTCTACTAAGGTCATTGTAATGGGCGTTTTGCCTGTTCCACCAGCCGTAATATTGCCCACCGAGATTACGGGTGTTGATACTTTCGCTATTTTGAAAATTCCATAATCATAGCAAAAATTTCGTAACATGGTAATAATACCATACACTATCGCCAAAGGGAGGAGCAGAAATCTCATTTAGTTATTTTCAGCCAATACATCCACCTCATCTTGATACTTATTCATATAATCAGATAAATATTTGATCTCGTCTTCTGGAGATAATTTTTCTTTAGGCATTTCTAATAATGGCGCAATATTCAAATAAATCGTACTGAATGGTTTGGGAATTCGAAATCTATCCCATGAGCCAAATACTTTATATGAGGATGCAGACCCCGTAATGGTGATAATTTGTACATTTTTTTTCAATGCGATGGCCAATGAACCGGGTTTTGCAATCCGAGGTGGACCTTTAGGACCATCATTCGTAACGGCAATAATACTGGTGCCCGGCGCATCAAATATTCGGTTCATTTCTCGAATCACATCCCGACCACCTTTATCTTTTTTACCGCGGCTGCTGGAACCCCGAATGAGACCAAATCCCCACCGCTTAAAAATTCGAGCGATAATGGCGGCATCTCCATGGCGGCTGGCGATGGCATAGGCATGAATATGATTTTTGGCCAACCAAAATGCAGGGAAAGAAAATCGACCATGCCATACGCAGAGCATAATGGGCTTTCCTGATGCTAGCGCATTATTAAAATGTTCCTCACCGCTAATCTTCCAGCGACTGGTGCGATACACAATGGCAAACATAAATTGACCCAAATATGACCACAAATAACTCATGAATTTTGAATGCTTCATGCAGACTTTCCTAAAATAAGCGTGGCCGCTTTTGAAGATGCATGGCCATCACCCAATGCTTCGCGTACATTATTTAAATTTTGTAGCGTATTATCTCGCGCAAGTCCCGGATTTATCAATCTAATAATCTGTTTTGATATTGCCTTTGGAGATGCGGCAGATTGTAATAATTCGGGTACAATAATTCTATCTGCAATTAAGTTTGGCATTCCTGCAAATCTAGTTTTAACCAATAATTTTGAAATCCACCACGAAAGGGGATTCATCTTATAAATAATCACCATGGGTGTCCCATAAATTGTAGCTTCAAGGGTGGATGTTCCAGAGGCCACAATAGCTGCATCGGCCGCTTCTAACGCACGTCGAGGGTGTGTCTGCTCTATCATAATATTTTCAGGAATTTGTATTGATTCAATATCCACATTGGGTGCCAGCCCCAAGACTATCTGTATATCAGAAATCTCTGCGTAAACTTTTTTTGTAGCGTCAAAACATATGGTTAAATGGTTATCAAGCTCCTGCTTGCGGCTCCCAGGAAATAATGTGAGCAATGGTTTTTCAGGGTCTAACCCTAATTGTGATTTCAAATCAGATTTTGGAGTGGATTTCCACTCCTCTAAATAAGGATGCCCCACCCATTCAACATCTACTCCACGTTCTGCGTACCACTTTTTCTCAAAAGGAAAAATCACCAACATTTGATCCACATATTGTTTGATGATATTGATGCGTTTTTCTTTCCATGCCCAAATTTGTGGACTAATATAATAGGTAATGGGAATGTTATATTTGCGTTTGACTTTTTCAGCAAGGCGAAGATTGAATCCTGGATAATCAATAAGTATGATACGTTCGGGATTTTCTGTGGCAATACTTTCCAGTACTCTTCTTTCTATATCTTTAAAGAAACAGAGATGTTTCAGTATTTCTACAAATCCCATCACTGACATTTTCTCTAATGGGACAAGTGATGAAAGTCCTGCAACTTCCATTTCTGAACCGCCGATCCCAGTAAATTCACAGGTGGAGTCTAGCTGTTTCATGGCATCCATCAGTAATGCCCCATGAATATCCCCTGAAACCTCACCTGCAATTACAAAAAATTTACGCAATGGACTCATCAATTATTTTTTGGATTTCTAAGGCTACGTATAGGGCATCAGCTGCACTTTGTCCATCTACATCAGGTTGCTCACCTTGCTGAATCACTGTCGCGAAATGGTGTAATTCTTCTCGAAGGGCATTATGTTCCAATACTTCTGGCTTCTCATAAATGATATATTTTTTATCATGGCCTTCAAGGGGGAAGACTGAATTCTCATCCACATCTGCAGGGAGTTCATCTTCCACATGATACACCTCAACCGACTTATTTAAAAAATCAACCGTAATGTATGTTGCCTCTTGGAAAATACGCATCTTTCGCATGGGACCTTGCGAAATTCGACTGGCGGTAATATTTGCTACACATCCATTCTCAAATGAAATGCGTGCATTTGCAATATCTACAGTTTTGGATACTACTTTGACGCCACTGGCCTGAATATCTTTCACTGTGGAATTTACCATGCTCAATAGAATATCAATATCATGAATCATCAAATCAAGTATTACCGGCACATCTGTTCCACGTGGATTAAAAGGTGCTAAACGATGAATCTCAACAAATTTTGGTGCTAAATTCTGATTTTTTACATGTAAGAATGCAGGATTAAATCTCTCAATGTGACCCACTTGAATTATTTTATGATCAGCTTCCGCCTTATCTAAAAGCTGTTGAGCTTGATTTATCGTTTCAGTAATGGGCTTTTCTATAAAAATATGACAATCCAGATATAGAGCCAGCATTGCAGTATCAAAATGATAAGTGGTGGGGGTAACAATGGAAACGGCATCACATTTTTGCATCAGTATTGTGGCATCAGTAAAAGTTGATACAGAAAATTCAGCACCTACTTTTTTGCATTGCTCCATATTTACATCAAAGATTCCAATTAATTCTACATTTTCGAGTGTTGATAATTGTTGAACATGAAATCGCCCTAAATGGCCCACGCCAATAACGCCAATTTTTACAAGATTTTGTTTCGCCATATAACGAAATTTACAACGAGAATTGACTTTACTAAAAGAACACAAAATCAATTTAACTTCTTGGTATTTTTGTGATTATGTTAGAAATTTGACGCTAAGAATTCATCATGAACTCAGGAGAAATGAATGTACATTGATTCAAAAGCTATATCTTGGCTGGTTTTAGCGGGGGGATTATTCCTTTACTTGTGGAATATCACCGATAACCAATTTACATATGCCACAATTTTTATGGCAGGCTCAATCCTTTTATGGATGTTTATTGGCTTTAGCACAGATTCATTCGATAATAAAGAGTTTGCCCAAGTGCTATCTGGAGCCGGCTTCCTATTGGCAATATCTGTTTTCTTCCTCTATGGATTGGAAGAAATGCCCTATCCATCTGGAGCCATTGTGTTCCACTCTGATGGCATTGCTAAATCATTAGGTTTGGGTATTGCAGCATCATTACCCCTTCTATTTGGTATGGCCAATATTGAGCCAAATCAAAATAGTTCACAACCCAATAAAACCGTTGCTACTACTGAGTCTACCATTGTTGTGGATCATGAAGATTATGAATTAGCAGATGTAGACGATCTTACTTCTGGTGAATTTGATATATAATAATAAATAATATCTATATTAACTAAAACGCCATCATTCGATGGCGTTTTTTGTTTGAAGATATAATTTATGATATTTTTCTGCCATTCTCAAATCAGTATAGCACTCAGGAAATGTTAATTTCAGACACTTCTTTTCTTTATTTATTTCTACCATTTTTCTACATAAATCCATACTATTATTCACTTCAAATATATCGACAGCTGAATAATTTCTTTTTATCTCTAAATGTGCTTCAATATTAGATAGTAAAATATTATTCCCCATATTAATTGCCTCTAATACAGCTAATGGACATCCTTCGGTGAGTGAAGATGAAATATATAATTCAGAGAAACTTAATAATTCAATAAAATTAGTCCTAAGCATATCGCCAATAAGAACTATTTCATGTGAATTACGGGATAAATTAGAAACATCTTTTGA
>JABHHG010000038.1 GCA_018671635.1 Fidelibacterota bacterium
AAGCTGTACAATTTATCGGTTGAGTACTTTCAAAAAGATGAATTTGAATTAGCCATCCAGAATTTAGGAATTGCCATAAAAATGGATCCTTCTCGAGGAGAGAGTTATGGAACTCTCGCTGCACTTCATCTTCAAAAAGAGAACCCCTATAAGGCAAAGGAAATCGCATTAGTGGGCAGTAAAAACGCTCCCAGATATTCATTAAATTATCAAGTATTAGCTGATATTGCTATAAAGGCTGAAAACCTGGATGAAGCTGAAAAATACTATGAAACTGCCATTGAAAATACAGATGCCCCTGGACCAATCATGCGCCAACTCATATTCCTTTATATTGATAAAGGGGAAACTCAGAGAGCCATTGAATATTCAGATGTTCTCTTAAATAAATATCCAAATGATCCAGATTTATATTTCAATATTGGAGTGCTTTTTCAGCGTCTTGCACTTGAGGCATTTGACCCTGCAAGAGAATTGTATTTAGCCTTACCAAATGTGCCAACACTTGATGATGTTAAGCCTGTATTTGATAGATTTAGTAATTCTCGTAAATATGCATATAATGCACGAGATTATTTTCTTCAGGCCAGTGATTTAGAGATTGAAGGTGATGGTAGTAGCGGTAGAGCGGCAATAGAAATGCGTAAGCTAATGAAGCAAATCGATGAGATTTTTGTACCCTCAATTAGAGAAATTGCCCGCTCACAGAATATAGATTTAAATTAGAAGTATATAATTGAAGTAGTAATAAAAAAGGGCTCAATGAGCCCTTTTTTATTATCCAATTCGTTTTCTTTTTATGAGATATTCAGTTAAGACCATATCTAATGGCATATCTGTTTTTGCTAAAACATAATCTATTTTATTTTTTCGACATATGGATTTATAATAATTACAAAATCCATCCATACTTTTTTGATAATCTTTCTGAATATGCCAAGGCTCCGTAATTATTTCTTCTCCAGTTTCCATATCTTTGAATCGAGTTCTCTCATTAAATTTTAAATCTAATTCTTGTGGATCTAAGACATGAATGACCAGTACTTCATGGCCTTTATATCGAAAGTGTTTTAGTCCCGAAATGACATTTTCAGGGTCATCAAATAAATCAGAAATTAAAACGATAAGTCCCCGTTTTTTTATGCCTTCCGCACTTTTATGAAGCATAGGTGCTATGGCAGTTTCTGGTCCGGGTTGAATTTTATTTAATCGAGAAAATAGAGCATTCAAATGGTTGGACTTTGATCGGGGAGGTAGATAGTCTCGAATCTCAGAATCAAATAGAGTGAGCCCAACTGCATCCTGTTGTTTTAACATTAAATATGCCAGGGATGCCGACATTACTTTGGCATATTCCAATTTAGACATGCCATGAGATGAATAATCCATTGATTGGCTTTGATCAACTAAAAGGTGAGTTAAAAGATTAGTTTCTTCTTCGAATTGTTTTATGAAAAATCGATCTGTTTTTCCGTAGAGCTTCCAGTCAATATGACGAATTTCATCACCAGCACCATACGAGCGATGCTCAGAAAACTCTACTGAGAAGCCATGATATGGACTTTTATGGAGCCCAACAATGAACCCCTCTACAACCATTCTTGCCTTTAGGGAAAGATTGTCAAGTTTTGATAAAAGTGTAGGTGATAAATATTGGTTACGAGACACTGAAAATTATTAAGAAAGTTCCATTAGTTGTTCTAAAATCATATCTCGAGAAATACCATCAGCTTCAGCATTAAAATTGGGAATAATTCGGTGCCGAAGTACGGGTTTTATCATCGATTTCACATCATCAATATCTGGAGTGGTACGCCCATCCAAAAGAGCTTTTGCCTTTGCGCCCAAAATTAAATATGCACTGGCCCGAGGACCGGCACCCCAATCTAATAATTCATTGGTTAGGGAAAGTGCATCATCGCCAGGTCGTGTATTTCCAACCGTTTTTACGGCAAATTCAATCACATTATCGGCAACGGGTACTTTTCTAATCAAATTTTGAAATGAAGCTAATTCTTCGTGAGAAATTGCTGTGTTTAGTTTGTTAACAATTCCGCCTGTGGTAGATTTAACAATCTCAGCTTCTTCAGCAGCAGTAGGGTATTTTATGTGCAAATTGAACATAAAACGGTCTAATTGTGCTTCAGGAAGTGGATAGGTTCCTTCCTGCTCAATCGGGTTTTGGGTGGCCAATACAAAAAATGGTTCATCCAAAGTGTAGGTTTTTCCACCGGTGGTTACTTTATGCTCCTGCATGGCCTCTAATAAAGCCGCCTGTGTTTTGGGTGGAGTTCGGTTGATTTCATCGGCAAGTACAATGTTTGCAAAAATTGGGCCTTCAAAGAAGCGAAAGAGCCGTTTCCCTGTGGATTGATCTTCCTCAATAATCTCAGTTCCCGTAATATCTGATGGCATCAAATCAGGCGTAAATTGAATCCGGTTGAATTTCAACTCAAGTGCATCAGATAAAGTCTTAATCAACAATGTTTTTGCCAACCCAGGCACACCCTCTAAAAGGACATGTCCCCGACACAAAAGGGAAATAAAAAGATGATCAATGATGTCATGTTGGCCAATAATAACTTTGCCAATTTCATTAAAAAGAGCATCTTTTTTAAGCTGTAAATTTTCTACTAATTCAATATTATTCATTTTTTAGTCCTATTTGAACATGAGATGGCGTATAAATACTTTAAGTCCGCCAATTAAAACGCCGTAAATTTAGTACAATTTTATCAGAAGATTGATCCAAATATGTTACAAAATTCAGACAAATTTATTATTAAAGGAAAAGACCTTTTAGAGCTCCAAGATTGGTGTAGTAAAAAAGGACATCCAAAATTTCGAGCACAACAACTTTTTGAGTGGATGTATTTTCATGGGGAATCAAATCCTAAATTGATGTCTAACCTCTCACAATCACTTATCAATGACCTCCAAGCTGATTGTGTACTTCAAACATTAGAAATTGAAAAAGTTTCATCATCTGAAAATGAGGCTACCAATAAATATTTGTTCCGTACGGCAGATAATCATTTTATCGAGACAGTGAGTATGGTGGAGGTCAATCGCCACACTGTGTGTATTTCTTCTCAAATTGGGTGTAGTGTAGATTGTGATTTTTGTGCCACAGCAACCATGGGAATAATACGAAACCTCAATACGGGAGAAATTGTAGATCAGCTCAATTATATTAGGGAAAAGGTTGAAACATCCATTACCAATATTGTTTTTATGGGGATGGGAGAGCCATTCTTGAACTATGAGCGAGTGTTAAAGTCGGCAGATATTTTTCATAATCCAAAAGGATTTGGGTTGGGTGCACATCGCATTACAATTTCTACAGCAGGTATTTTGCCTAAAATCAAAAAATTTTATGAGGAGGATAGAAAATATAAATTGGCAATTTCTTTAAATGCCTCAAATGATGAAACCCGAAGTGAAATTATGCCCGTGAATAATAAGTGGCCAATTTCAGAATTGGTAGCTATTGGGCGGTCTCATGCACATCGAAATCGCAAAGTGATGTTTGAGTATGTTCTTTTAGCCGGAGTAAATGATTCCCTCGATAATGCCCATGAGCTTTCGAGTCTATTGCGTGGTGTAGATTGTAAATTGAATATAATTCCATATAATGAGACGGATGGTAAGTATCGCCGCCCTGATAATGATGCAATAGAATCATTTTTAGCTATCTTATCTGCACGACAAAAGGGGTATCGTGTGATGGTGAGATGGAGCAAGGGGCAAGATATTGATGCAGGATGTGGGCAGTTAGCAGTGAAACAAGAACCCCATGAATAAAATACGTGAGTTTATGCTCGGGAGACTGCCTGAGACACCTCATTTTGCCATTGTTCTAGGCTCTGGATTGAGTTCATTAACAAATGATTTGATGAGGGCTCAATCAATACCATTTTCAGATATTCCAAATTATCCAGAAACTACTGTATCCGGCCATAAAGGTGAGTTTATTTTTGGTTATTTAGATGGTATCCCTATTTTATGTGCTCGGGGTCGCTTCCATTTTTATGAGGGTTTATCACTCTCTGAAGTTACAATCCCCATAAAATTATTTTCGGCACTTCAAATTCCCAATTTAATTATTACAAATTCTGCAGGATGTGTTAATTCCCAATGGAATTTGGGTGATATAATGCTAATAAATGGGCATTTAGATTTTACATTTAGAGATGGAAATCCAAAAATTGATAAAGATAAATTAATCTACAAAGAATCTAATCGCCAAATTGCTAAGTCAGTGGCATCTCAAGTGGGTTTAGAGCTGAGAGAAGGCGTCTATACATGGACATTAGGTCCAACTTATGAAACTCCCGCAGAAATAAATATGATTAGAGAACATGGTGGTGATGCAGTGGGAATGTCAACACTCCCTGAGATTGTTGAGGCGGGGCTACAAAAATTGAATATGTGGGGATTTACATGTTTTACCAATATGGCGGCAGGCATAGAAAACGAAGTTCTTTCCCATGATGATGTTCTGTCTAATGCAGAGAAATTTAAAGATCATTTTAAAAACTATATCAATCAATTAATTACTACGATTTCAGAGGAGAATTGATGAACGGACATACATCTTTTAGAAGTGGAAATCCATCTCTCAATAAAAATACATTTAAATCATTTTCAGCATCATCAGAGAATCAAATGACCTTAGATGGAACCGTCAATAAAACGGGAATTTCATTATTGATTTTAATGCTAACAGCTACTTACACCTGGAATTCACCTTCGCCAGGCTTAATGATGATAGGTGGAATTGGTGGTTTTATTGTGGCCATGATTACTATTTTTAAACGTCACTTGTCCGCAATCACCGTGCCAATTTATGCAGCACTAGAAGGCTTAATGTTAGGGGGAGTCTCCATGATGTTCGAGCAATTATACCCCGGGATTGTAAGTCAGGCCATATTTCTAACATTTGGTATATTGGCTTCATTACTTCTCGCATATAAATCAGGGTTGATTAAACCCACAGAAAATTTCAAATTAGGAGTTGCTGCTGCAACCGGTGGCATTGCCATTATTTATTTGATGAGTTGGGTCATGAATTTTTGGGGTGGAAGTATTCCTTTAATTCATTCTTCATCTACATTTGGAATATTATTTAGCGTGGGCGTAATCATTATTGCGTCGCTGAATTTAGTGCTGGATTTCGATTTTATCGAAAAAGGCACTGAGATGGGTGCTCCTAAATATATGGAATGGTATGGTGCTTTTGGGCTTATGGTTACGTTGATTTGGCTATATTTGGAAATTTTAAGATTATTGGCAAAATTAAATTCTCGACGAAATTAGATTATTTTGAGTTAATTATACCATATATGGTGCCTGACTGCCATCTACGCTTGTATACAGTGTTAAAGTAATACTTTAATTAAAACTTGACTTTAATTCTAAATCTGTAATAATTTAAGTCCTAGATGGCAAAGCATATAAATATTTAAAGTATAACTTAGTTTTGTTTTCTGAATTTTTTGTTTTTTGGCGTTCGTGCTAAATTTTTGAATACAATCTTGGGCTTAAAACGTTCTGCCATTTGTTGGCAGGACAACTGATCGAAAACAAAAAGGAGAAACACAACATGAAGAATATAGCTGGTACTATCAATGAAGTTGCAGGTGCTTTTGTAACATTAATCAAAGGCCTTGTGGTTGCTGCTATCTTTGCAAACATCTTATTTACAACGACATTTGACCCAGTGGGTGGAATCGTTGACTTGGTGAATGCATTTTTAGGTGGCGGACTAGCTGGATTACTTGGACTAATGGTGTTTGCTTCATTTTCTAAGTAGTAATCCTCTGATAATCGATTGAGATGTGGCGGATCACTGATTCGCTACATCTCATATTCATCATTAACCTAGGAGAAGAAGATGAAAAAAGCAATTGCAAACATTACCGATTGGATCAATGAATTTACAGGATTACTACAAACACTGGTTGTGTTTGGGGT
>JABHHG010000068.1 GCA_018671635.1 Fidelibacterota bacterium
CGTAAATGGATTCTTGATAGATTTCAAGGTAAAGATTACATCTTCTCCCGTAAGGGGAGTGCCATCAGAAAAATATGCATCTTTGCGTAATGTAAAGGTATATGATAATTTATCAGCAGTAACTTTAGGTTGGGAGGTTGCAATCCATGGTATATATTCTAATGATTGATTATCTTGAACCATCATGGCTTCAAATATATTTTGCGAGTAAATATATGTGCCGCCTGCGCCAGTAGATGTGTAGGGATTTAATCCATCAGAATCACTGAGCTCATGAACGATAATCCAGTCACCGCCATTATCTTTGGGGTGCATTCCATTCGTATCTACATCCCAATTTGAGGCGGTTTCATCGCTACCCCCACACCCAGTTAAACTGAAAATAGTTATTACCAAAATCATTGATGACATAAATTGTTTCATTCGCAATCCTAAATTAAACTCATATATTGGAGGTATAAGTATGTGAGGGGTGCCGCAATGGCTAGTGAATCAAAACGGTCTAAAATTCCGCCATGCCCTTGTAAATAATCGCTGGTATCTTTTACCCCAGCCTCTCGTTTAAGGAGAGATTCTGCAAAATCACCTAATTGGCTAAATCCACCTGTGATAAATCCGATGGCAATAACATCAGTGAGGCATAGCCAATCACCAAATGCACCATTGTAAAATAAGATAAGCATAAATAGGATTGCCCCAACCAAACCGGCAATACTACCTTCCCATGATTTTTTGGGACTAACTGATGGCAATACTTTTGTTTTTCCAAATTTTGAGCCCACAATAAATGCAAAAGTATCACATGTCCACACCGATACAAACATGGCCACCGTTATGGTAAACCCATGCTCGGGAATCAAGCGCACGGAAATTAGTGAACCTAAGAGCAAACCCAGCCAAATCATTCCAAAGTTTACTGTTGCCATATTGAGAAGGGGTTTATCTTCACCTCTAAATATCTCAACACACAATGACAGTAAGCCCACTAGTATCAAAATAGAAATTTGATCGATGGCACCCTCACAGAGTTGTGCGAAAATTAACCCTATCAATCCTGCCATTAATAAATATGTAAGGGGATTCCCTTTTTGTTGTCGCACTAAATCTGACAACTCTAACGCAGCCAATAAAATTAATGCGGTAAAGACGCCGATGAACCAATATCCACCCTGCCACATTACAAAGAGTAAAGAAGGTACCCCGATAAGGTTTACTAATGTTCGTGATTTTTTATTTTCTGTGATTGCCATAAATACGGAATTTTGTGAATTCAAATTTACATGTTTCATTCAGGTGGAACAAAGAGATGAAATCAGAATAAAACCTTTTACTTTACATTATAGTGGCACTAATTTACTTACGAGTTAATTACGAGTAAATTATGAATACATTTTTATCACCTAAGAAACAGCGTTTTGTTGACTTTGTAGAATCTTTCACGGCGAATCAGAATCGGCCTCCTACATTTGTAGAAATTATGGATGGGCTGGATATCAATTCTTTAGGTACTATTAATTGGTATGTAAAAGAATTGGAAAAAGTAGGTGTGCTTAAACGAATGAATGGCTTCAATGGAAAACGTTCTCTTTCTGTGTTAGAACGCCATATGGATAATGCACTCCCCCTTTTGGGACTTATTGCGGCTGGATATCCATTAGAGGTATTTGAGAACACTGAATCAGTGGAAGTACCATCATCTTTTGTGCATCCTGATAATTATGTACTGAAAGTGAATGGCCCATCTATGCAAGAAGATGGTATATTGGATGGTGACTTTGTTATTATCAAGAAAACTGAGACCGCAAACAATGGTGATACAGTTGTGGCGTATGTGAATGATGAAGCCACATTAAAGGAGTATCATTATACCAATAAAAAAATTGAATTACATCCAAAAAATGCTGAATTTGATATTATAAAAATTAATGAGCGTGTCGATTTTAGAATTGGTGGGATTGTACTGGGCGTAATTAGAAAGTATTAACTATCGAATACTGGTGGTGATTGAAAAATCAAAACCTTTCATGGAGTTTGCAGAGAGGCCATTTCGATAGGCTAGACCCAAATCAAGATAAACTGGACCTATTTTAAATCCAGCCCCCAAACTCATACTTCTTCCATATGCTCCACCAAATGCAAAGCCGGTTCGTAATGTGATAATGGGGTAATGAGTAATCTCTGTGGCAAATGCCATACGCCAATTATCATACCCTCCCAAATCATCTGAAAATCCAGTGCTCAAATCTGCCATTATTATCACACCCTCTTCATATCGTTTTGAAATGCCTAATCTGAATATTGAGGGATAATTTGTTCGTAATGGTTCAGAGGACAATGAATCTAAAGTTGTTGAAGTAATTTCAGATGATGGAATGAGATACCCACCATTATCGGGAATAGTCACTACCAATGTATCCGTTTCTGTCAAATTAAATGGCGTTAAATCAGCAACCTTAATAACCTTATAACCGTTCCTGAAAATCATTTCATCCATGGGCTTTGACGATAAATTGACCGCATTCAAAGAATCAATTTTAAAATGATAATAATAGAACTCATTTTGTCGTAAAAAATATTCTTCTGGCACACTTGCTTGTATAGTTTCATCGATGGCTGCGCGCAAGAAATGATCTTGTGTCCATTTTAGCGAACCAAATAGGTTGGTAACAGAAGCTCCAAATTGAATGCCATTATCTAGTTCTTTTGAAAGCATCCCCACATCAATACCGAATCCATTACCACCAATGGCTTGCTTCATAAGAAAACTACCTTGCCCTGTAAATGCGGTAGAATCGGTACGAAAATAAGAGGAGTCCACCGACTCAAATGTGGAGTAGAAATAACCCAATACATATTTTGCAGTAATACCGAATGTTAACTCATTTTGAGAAAAAGCATAGGTTAACCCTGTCTCTTGTACAGCCATAATATCTAACGGCAAATCAATGGATAAATCTCTACCAATTTCATTGCCATAAAATAGTAAATCTACGAAGCCACTGGGAATTCCAAACTTTGTATATATTTTGGGTGACGTGGTAAATGCATAATTTAAAAATGAAAAATTTAATATCGGTAATGGAAGGGCAAAATCTGTGGTGATAATTATACCATCATCATCAAACACGTAACTTAAATCTTCCTTTGGAAAATAAGTATCGGCATTTGGATTTTCAAGATCAGCACCATCCAAATTATTAATTACATCTAACGAAAACGTATTATTCCCCACCCCCATATTAAATGTTAGCAAGTTCATGCTAAATCCATTGCTATATGCAAGATTGGCCGGATTCACTCCAACACACTGATAACCTCTTGCCACTGTGGTATATGCACCGTTGAGGGCGAGCATTCGTGCATCTTGACTCAATTGTGCAAAGGCCATTGTAAAAAACAGAATTATTGCAATTAATTTACTATTCATC
>JABHHG010000062.1 GCA_018671635.1 Fidelibacterota bacterium
ATTAATATTACATCTTTTGGTGTAGATGCAAATAATGAATTACTTATATGTGCAAATGAGCGTATTTATAAATTGTTTTCAGATGAAGAGGTTGGCCTTACAGGTGATATAAATCAAGATGAATTAATCAATATATTAGATATTGTGGTATTAATTAATTTTATTTTAGGCAATGAAATCCCCACCACTAATGAATTTTCAATTTCAGACTTGAATCAGGACGGTGTATTGAACGTACTCGATATTGTACAATTGGTAAATATTATTCTATCTGCTTAAAATATAATTAACTCCCTTCTCCCGTTTGTATTTTCCATAGATTCGCATAAAAGCCATTATCAATTTCAACAAGATTATCATGCTTATCATCTTCAATAATTTTTGAATTATCAATAACAATAATTCTATCTGCGTGTCTAATTGTTGAGAGACGATGGGCAATTACCATAGTCGTTCTACCTTTTGATATTTCTGATATTGCCTCTTGAATTAATCGTTCAGTATGATTATCAACAGCAGAGGTTGCTTCATCAAAAATTAGAATGGGTGGATTTTTATAAATGGCCCGTGCAATTGCTAAGCGTTGTTTTTGTCCTACTGATAATTTTTGACCCCTCTCACCAACTAGTGTATCATAACCATTAGGAAGTTTTGAAATGAATTCATGGGCCTGACTTTTCGTTGCCGCATCTTTTAATGCTTTTTCATCATAACCCATATGTGAATAAAGGATATTCTCTTTTATGGTTCCATCGATAAGAAAGATCTCTTGGCTCACAAAACCAATATTCTTCCTAAGATCACTAGTTGAGATATTTTTTATATCCGTATTCCCAATTTTTATAGAACCAAATTTTGGATCATAAAACCGTAAAAGTAATTTTGCTATTGTGGTCTTTCCTGCGCCCGTAGATCCAACAATACCGATTAGTTCACCAGGATTAACATTAAGATTTAAATTATTAAATATTATCTGTTCATCATCATAACTAAAACCTATATTATCAAAGATGATGGGGGACATATAGTCATCTATTTTTTCTGGTTTGGATATATTCTTTATCTTAATTGGTGTATTAATTAGATTCAATATTCTATATGTTGATGCCATAGCTCTTTCAAATTGATCTACAATTTCTCCAAGTCTTGTAAATGGCCATAAAAATCGTTGTGTTAAAAATACAAGTACACTAAATGAACCCACACCAATCTCTCCATTCAATGCCATAAAAGCACCAAGAATCATAGTACCTAAAAATCCAGATAAAACGCCCATACGCACAATGGGTACAAATGCAGAGCTAAGTTTGATTGCGTGTTTATTTTTATTTTGATAATCCTGACTAATTTTTTTTAAGCGCTCTTTTTCTGTTTTTTCTTGAATAAAACTTTTAATGGTCTGTATTCCAAGGAGGTTATTAAACACAGTTGTACTGATATTTCCTGCTGCATTTCTAACTGCTTGATAGCGGGGATTAAGATTTTTTTGGAAGAAAAAAGCGATGATAAGAATTATTGGAATTGGCATTATCGCAATACAGGCAATAAGTGGAGATATATAGAAGAAAACAGCTCCAACCACTATGGTTGAAATAATAATCTGAATTATAGAATTTATTCCAGAATCTAAGAATCTTTCAAGCTGGTTAACATCATCATTAAGGATGGCCGTAATATTTCCAATATTTTCGTTTTCATACCAGCTAAGATCTAATTTTTGTACATGATCATATGCATCGAGTCTAATATAATGTTCAACATTTTGAGAAATATTTCTCCAATTGATTGAGTATAGATATTGAAAGAGTGATTCAAGTGACCAGATAAAAAAGGTTGATATCCCTAAAAAAATTATTTGTGATGTGATAGATTCAAAACCAAGAGATGCAACAAAACTATCTTTCCTCTCAACAATCAGATCAACGGTAATACCAATTAGAATTTCTGGGGCTAAATCAAAAATTTTATTTAATACTGAATAGAATGATGCTAAAATCATTCTTAAACGCCAAGGATTAGTGTATTTTAATAAGGATTTAAAATGATCGTATGATGTTTCTTGCATTTTTATTTTCATCTAATTATAATTGATTTGGGTTATGAACAAATAGTCCATTTACAATAGTTGCAATTAATTTTGAATTTAAAATTTCTGATGGTTTACATGTGGTTATATCATTATCATATATGGTAAAATCAGCATCATAACCCTCTTGTATTATACCTCTTCTATTTTCTGAAAATTCACCATACGCGGCCCAAGTAGTAAACATTTTAAGTGCATTGAGGCGATCCAATTTTTCTTGTGGTTGCCATCCACCCTCTGGCCATCCACTATGATTTTGTCTAGTTACTGCAGCATAATATTCAAATAGAGGTTCACCATCTTCGATTGGACAATCTGAACCTCCAGGTATTGGTATACCCAAATCAATAA
>JABHHG010000066.1 GCA_018671635.1 Fidelibacterota bacterium
AAAAACCGGAACCGGTTACTTCATCTAATGTAATTTCACCATTTATGGGCACATAGGACTCCAATGCTAAATCTATGATCATGGGCAATAATGATGCCTCCATGTCAGAAAAATCAGCCTCACCAGTTAAAAATGGATTTATAAGGCCGGCAATTAATACTGAATCCACATCTTCACGATACATCATTAATGCATCTAAATTTTCAAAATCAATGGCATCCATAGCTCCCACATCCCATGTTTGGGGCTCTATAATTCCATCTGAATCTTTCATGTACATCAAAAATAAATTATATAGAAAACCACTGGTATCAGCAGGCTCGATTGACGGAATAAATATATGCGTGGCACCTACAGAATCTGGCCATGTTACGGCTAAAGATCCGCTATACTCACCAGCTAAAATATCTTCCAACGAAAATATTGCTTCAAAATCACCTTCATCACCAAACCAACCCGTATCCCAATCAAAGCTAGAATCACCATTATATATGGTTTGTGAAAAGGATAATGATAAATACATACCTACAAAAATTAGATTTACTATTTTTTTCATTTTACACCTTACAATTGCTGAAAACAATACCGACTAATAGGTCGGTACTTTACAAATACTTTGGGGGCTATCCATGTAAAGCTTTTTAACAAAAAAGGCTCCCTAAGGAGCCTTTTAAACTATAATGCTTTTACTAACTCAACTTCAAAAATTAAAATTGAATTAGGCGGTATTGGCCCTGCGGCTCGTTCACCATATCCCAATTCAGGTGGAATAATGAGTGTTCGTTTCTCTCCCGGTTTCATGAGAGCTAATGCTTCTTCCCACCCTTTTATCACTCTACCTTGACCCAATTTAAATGAGAAAGGTTGCCCTCTATCATGAGAGCTATCAAATTTCTTACCTGTTTCTAATAATCCAGTATAGTGGACATAAACCGTTTGTCCCACTTTAGCCACATCACCACTACCTTCTTTGTGGATAATCATGCGTAAACCAGATTCAGTAACTTCTTCTTTCCCAGGTAAATTGAAGTCTGTATCTACAAATGCTTTTTCAATGCTGAATAGTTCAACTTCAAATATCAATGTTGAGTTTGGAGGAATGCTTCCGGTTTTACGTTCACCATAAGCCAACTCTGATGGAATGGTAAACTTAAACTTTGAACCCGTAGGCATAAGTTGTAAACCTTCGGTCCACCCTTTAATAACTTGATTTAAACCAAACTTAATGGTTTCACCGCGATCAACAGATGAATCAAAAATAGTTCCATCTAATAGTGTACCATGATAGTGGACTTCCACTTTATCAGATGCAGTTGGCTTTTCACCCGTGCCCAATGTTAATACTTCATACTTTAAACCAGACTCAGTAGTTACTTCTTCACCAACTTTTAATTCCATAGTTGCCTCTTCCAATTTAACTTCAGTGTTCTCTTCATTCTTGTTTCCACAGGAAATAATGAAAAGTAATGATAAACTAAATAAAATATTTCTCATAATTAACTCCTTTTAACGAGGGGGTAAACTTAAGGTTTTACGGGACAAATTTCCAGCTGAAATCAGCTCAGAATAAAATTAACTAATGTAACTATATCCAACACATTCACAATGCCATCTGCATTCATGTCGGCAGCTACATCATAAGGTGGATTCAAATCATTGGTGCCCATGATAAATCCAACCATAGTAACCACATCTAAAATATTCAAAATTGTATCACCATTAAGATCACCCAATAACATCATTTCATCGGGGAAGTACGCCCGAAGAATCAATGTTTCATCCAATATAAATGGATTAGGTTTATTTTGCTGATAGGCAGCAATGGCCCATGTGCGAAGAACCTCATCATTATTAGAAGGGTCTTGTTCATGCCATATTTTTAGTTGTTCTTTCTGAACTTCAAAAAAATTTACATCAGCCTCATTATTATACATGGTATAAAAATAAAAAATTGTACGAGCTATATCCCCTTTTTTATCTTCACGTGGTTCAAAATATGAAGAAAAAGACTCACTATATTCATTAATGTTAGATGATGGAATGTTTGATGTGCTTTGATTTTGCCAATACCAATTGTCAGTTTGCCAATCATTTATTTCACCGAAAGGTTTATTCCCACGTGCTGAATTAACATTATCTTTACATGGACGAAGATGGTGCATATCACTTTTTTGTGGCTCATCACCTGCCCCCATGCTTTGGGGCCAGACATGTTCACAGTTGATACCATTCACATATAAGTATCCGCTTGGATCAATCCCGTCGGGTAATGGTGCAGTATAGTGAGTATAAACACCTTTTACTTCTCCATTGGTTCTTTCAATTTGTAGATATAGTGTATCTCTAGCATGGTCATAGCCCAATGTCGAACTGGTTTTATAATTTAACCGAAGATAATCAAGAAGATCATCCCCAGTCATTCCTTCAGCTATATTCTCTTGACTCCATATTGAAGCAAAGAGAAATAATATTATCATCTTTTTCAAAGAGACCTCAATTTGTTTTTTGTAATTGAGGACTTAATTATTTGCGGCTATTCAGGAGGTTTGTTCGTTGTACTTGCCCTAAATATACAAATAAATTCTGTATTTTGAAAATAATTGAAACATACTGTAACTTCGGTACATGAAATTAACTATTGTCCTTATCTTTGAGTCATTAATGGCGCAAATATATTTTTCAGAAGTCATGTTTGTTTTGGATGGCTCAGATTCACCCAATGAATTTATAGAAATATATAATGCTTCTGATGTAGATTTTGAAATTGAATCCCTAAAAATTGCTGATAAATTTTCTATTGATGACCTATCCACTGATGCAATTAATCCAGTTATCAAACCTCAATCTTATGCACTTATTGTGGAGGGTGATTATAATGGATTCTATGATAATAGTATTCCAGAAGATGTGATAATTCTAGGTGTTGATGATGCCAGTATTGGGAATGGACTCAGTAAATCTGATTCATTATTTTTAATTCAAAACAATGATACTTTATCCATATTAGGATGGGATGGTGACCATCATCCCAGTGGATATTCACTGGAACGAATCTCATTTGAGTCTGACTTTGATGAAGTTTGGACAACCAGTATTGACTCATTAGGTACTCCCGGGAAATTAAATAGTGTACATCTTCAAATGATAGATATTGCCGTTGATTCAGTATTTCATTCCCCCGAGTTTCCTGAGCCATTTGAAAATATAAATCTATTCGTTCATTTATCAAATCAAGGGATTTCTCCAAGCAACGGATTGCTTCATATTGATGATTTTGTATCATTGGATTTTAATATTAATAGTCAATCTACCACCGTAATTGAAATTCAGATTTCAGGATATGATTCTGGAGTTAATAATATTCAAATTAGCATTATTGTTGAAGATGATTTCAATAAATCAAATGATTCACTATGGCATGAAATTCGAATTCCATATGAATTTGGGAAACTCATAATTAATGAAATTATGGTTGATCCACTCACCGAAGAATCTGAATGGATAGAATTATATAATCCAACACCTGAATCGATTCCACTTTGGGGGTGGGTAATTAATGATATTGAGAGTATACAAATAGATGATGGTATGCCTGAAACCATCATTTTAAGTAATTCTTATATAGTAATCTCAAAAGATGAAATGGGTTTTCATACCTATTCTCAATTTCCCACATTAAATAATACGGGAGATAATATTTACTTATTTGACCCCACTGGAAAAGTAATAAATCATGTGGAATATGATAGAAACTGGGGTGGTGGGGATGGTTATTCTATGGAAAGAGTTTCACCATATCTTGATGCAAATCTACGTTCAAATTGGGGGACATCCATCCACGAATTAGGATCGACTCCCCTCATGAAAAATTCGTTATTCGCCTCCGTTGAAGCATCCATATCACAAGTATCCATTACGCCTATACCCTTTACGCCAAATGGTGATGGAATTGGTGATGTTTGTACTATTGTTTATAAACTTCCATTTTCACAAGGGTTTATGGATGCCATTATTTTTGATGTTACGGGGAGACGAATCACAGAATTATCTATCAATGAATCGGTGGCTAAAACTGGCTTACTCAGTTGGGATGGAAAAAATCAACATGGAAACTCTGTTAAAACGGGGCAATATCTACTTCACCTTGAAGTAAAGAATGTGTATAATCAATCAACATGGGAAACAATAGAACGAATTATTGTAATGAAATAAAAAGGGCGCTGAAGCGCCCTTTCAAACTATAATAATTCTTTTTTCCTAAAAACCTAAGCCAAATCGCAAACTAATATTACTGAAATTATTTGTATCTGGAGTAATTCCATCGGTAAAGACATATCTATAAATTAACATCGTATCAAAAGTAAATAATTTCAACTGAGCACCTAATTGAAGATGTAACCCACCATTAGAGATTTTATTCTCATCTAAATAATCTGTCATTTTTGATTCATCTAATGTTCCTTTTTCAATACCACCATCCATTACAGAATCAAGCATTTTTTGATTTATCATTGGCGTAGAGGTATGATTATGCACACCCAAACCTCCAAACAATTTTGCTTTTGCTAATAGTGGAACTTTTACTTGAATAATTTTTTTTTGAACTGTTAAATAATAATATCCAGAAGCCCAAACGAAGTCATCTTGAAATTCAGCGAATCCATTATTGATAGAAAATTTATATGGCGCAACTTCCACTCCAACCTCAAAATCTATATCAACAAATGGTAATGCATCCACATACAAATATCCACCTAATGATGTAGCACCTTTAAAGCCATCATTCGTGAAATCCCCTATTGGTATTTCTTCATCAAGCTCACTAATAATATCTGACACCCCACCACTGTTATTTATTGTATTCATACCGCCTGTCACCCCAAATCCCACAAATCCATAGAGTGAATTCGTCATCATCATTAAAATAACTATCACATACTTCATTTTTGACCTTTCTTTATTGTATGCAATCTAACCGTTTTCTATCCAAAAATAAATGGTTTATTTTTTACCCGTGGAATTTAAACGAAAAAAGATACTTTCATCATTTCCGTGGTTGGCAAAAAAAGGACAACCTTTTATCATTTCTGCAGATTATGATGGACTTATCTGCGCATCATTTTTGCATCACCATTTAGGGTGGGAGCTTGTAGGTTACTATAATCTTTCCTCATTATGGCTTTCTGAAAAGGCTAAAATAAATAGCGGTAATCTAATTTGGGTTGATTTAAATATTTTATCTACAGAGGGCCGTGCTATTGGTGGGCATATTATATCTCCAAATGGTGAATTTCCAAAGGGGTTCAAAAGTTCGTGTAATCCCAATATCATGGCCAATCTTAATGCCAATAAATTCAATGAAAAGTTTCCTTTTTCCACCCTCATTTTTTTATTATGGCTCCATAATATTCAAATTGAAAAAGAATTATTGGCGCGGATGTTGGTTCTCCATAGTGATGCTTCTTGGCTAAAATATCAAGAATATGGTTCTAATGTGCAAACATGGATATCTACCCTAACCAACTATGATTGGGAATGGCTATTGCAAAAAGTAGATACGCTTACATTTGAAAAACGAATTGATGAAATATTGTATCCCGAATTAAAAAAAATGGGCGCAGTTTCAG
>JABHHG010000060.1 GCA_018671635.1 Fidelibacterota bacterium
CTATTTTAACTATTTATATATATTTATTAGGAATCAAAAGAATTTATGGGCGCTAAAGGCACAGTATTAAAACGCGTAAGACAGTCATTAAAAGCAAATGCTCGAAATAAGCATTATAAGTCATTTATGAAATCTGCATTAAAATCTGCTTTAAACTCAACTAAAGATAATGCAGAAGAAACATGTAAGTCTGCTATTTCAGCCGTTGATAAAGTAGAAGGTAAAGGTATCATTCATAAGAATTCTGCCAATAGACTGAAATCTCGTGTGATGAGACATTTGAATAGTCTGTAAATTTCCTACAAAATTGTTTTATAATAAAAAAGGAGCCAAATGGCTCCTTTTTTATTTATAGTAATAGTTACTATTTAATTTGGTTTTCGATAATTAGGCGATTCCTTAGTGATATTAATATCATGTGGATGGCTCTCTTTCACTCCCGCACCAGTTATCCTCACAAAATTTGCCACTTCTTTTAATGTAGATAAATCTTTCGCCCCACAATAACCCATTGAAGATCTAATCCCTCCAGTCAATTGATGAATTGTGTCACGAATAGGACCTTTATGTGGAACCATTCCTTCTATGCCTTCAGGAACTAATTTTCTAGAATCTGTGGTTTCATTCTGGAAGTATCTATCTTTACTGCCATCTTTCATGGCCGCGATAGAACCCATGCCTCTGTAAGATTTAAAACTTCTGCCTTCCCATAATATGACTTCACCTGGGCTCTCATCCGTGCCTGCAAAAATACTGCCCAACATAGCAGTGTTAGCACCAGCAGCTAATGATTTTGCCACATCACCAGAATATCGCATGCCTCCATCTGAAATAACCGGTACATTTAATTTTGCAGCAACATTATAAACATCCATTACTGCAGTTAATTGTGGTACACCTACCCCTGCGATAATTCGGGTAGTACAAATTGAACCAGGACCAATCCCCACTTTAACTGCATCAGCGCCAGCATCAATTAGCGATTTGGCTGCATTTTCAGTGGCAATATTACCTGCCACTACATCAATAAAAAATTGTTTTTTAATGGCTGCCAGCGTTTTCAATACGCCATCTGAATGACCATGGGCTGTATCTACAATAATGGCGTCTACATTTGAATCAACTAATGCAGCAACTCGTTCGAGCGTATTTGCACCAACTCCCACTGCTGCTGCAACCAAAAGTCGGCCATGTTTATCTACTGCAGCTAATGGAAAGTTTTCTTTTTTCAAAATATCTTTTACCGTAATCAATCCACAGAGTGAACCTTTATTATCAACTACCAATAATTTTTCTATGCGATGTTCTTGCAAAACTATTTTAGCTTCTGCAAGGGTTGTTCCCTCTTTTACGGTGACCAAGTTTTCACTTGTCATTCGATCAGAAACATGTAATTCTAAATTAGTCTCAAATCTAATATCTCTATTAGTAAGGATTCCTTTTAGCTTTCCATCATCCACAACTGGAACTCCAGAAATTCTAAATTTGGCCATAATATCAAGCGCATCATGAATTGTTTTATTAGAGTTGATTGTTACTGGATCTAATATCATTCCACTTTCGGAACGTTTTACACGATCAACTTCAATGGCCTGCTTTTCAATGGACATATTTTTATGAATAACACCGATGCCTCCTTCACGGGCCAAGGCAATGGCCAATTTACTCTCAGTCACAGTGTCCATTGCTGAACTAATAAGGGGAATATTTAATCTGATATTATTCGTAAAATTTGCTGACAAATCAACATCTTTCGGCAAAACTATAGAGTGATTAGGCACCAATAGCACATCATCAAAGGTTAATCCTGTTTTCAATTTACTCATTAAATCCTCACTTCAATTTTAAATTTTGTTCAACAATGGAAACAATAGTTCCACTTCTGATTAATTCTAAGACATATTCTTGATCTGATTTCATATATCTATCTTGTGATAAAAAAGGGACTTCTTTTCTAACTTCATCAACAATTGACTTCAAATGTTTTGCAGGAGAAAGTCCTTTTCGTAAATCAATTGCCTGACAAGCGGATAAGATTTCGATGGTATATAATTTTTCAACATTTTCTACCATTTTCAATAATTTTCTACCCGCCCACGGTGCCATACTTACATGATCTTCTTGACCTGCCCCGGTAGGGATTGAGTCGATAGTTGATGGATGTGCATAGGTTTTATTTTCAGAAGCAATTGCTGCTGCAGAAACTTGCATAATCATAAATCCAGAATTCAACCCTGAATCTTCAATCAGAAAGTGTGGAAGGCCAAATTCACCATCTACAAGTGTGTATGTTCTTCTCTCACAGATATTCCCCAATTCAGCCAATGCAATAGCTGCAATATCCATGGCTTGCCCTGAAGCTTCTGCATGGAAATGACCTGCGGATATCGTATCATTTCCATCTACAAATACTAATGGATTATCACTCACAGAGTTTATTTCAACTTGAAGCATATTACGGGCGGCAAAAAGTACATCTCTACTGGCACCATGTACTTGAGGCATACATCTTAAACTATACATATCCTGAACACGATCACAATCTTTATGTGAGTCATGAATTTCACTATCTTGAAGTAAATTATATAAATTTTCAGCAGAATCTAATTGGCCTTGATGAGGTTTGAGTTGATGAACTCTTTTTTCAAATGCAATATCTGTTCCAATTAATCCCTCAACCGATAGCGCCCCAGAAATATCTGCTACTTTTATCAAATTGTCAATTCTCTCCATACAAGATACACCATATGCTGTGGAAAATTGTGTGCCATTAATTAGGGCTAACCCCTCTTTATGGCTTAATTGTATCTTCGCCCAACCCAATTCTTCAAGCGCGGATTGTGCAGGAATAACTTCTCCATTTAACCGAACATCACCCACTCCTAAAAGGGGTAATGTCATATGAGATAAAGGTGCTAAATCACCACTTGCTCCCACCGAACCTTGACATGGGATAATGGGTAAACAATCATTATTTAACATATCAACTAAGCGTTTTACCACCAATAATCGTATTCCACTATACCCTTTAGAAAGAGAGATAATTTTAAGGAGAATGATTAAAATTGTAATATCATCAGGGATAGACTCACCAACTCCTACAGCGTGAGATAAAATAAGATTCTTTTGTAACTCTGATATTTTTTCTTTGGGAATTTTAACTTGGCTAAGCTTACCAAATCCAGTATTTACACCATAAATTACTTTATTTTCTAAAACGGCATCATCTAAAACTTTACGAGAGGCATTTATCTGTGATTGAATTTCTTCTGACAGGATTAATTTAGGTCTATCATTTTTATATTGATAGATATCGGAGAGAGAGTATTCTTTGTTTTCAACAAGGAATGTAGTCAATTGTTATGTTTCCTCTTTTGGAAAATTAAAGCGAGATACTATGAATTACCAAAGAAACTTTCAGCTTCATAAATGATACGGGAGGACTGCTCATACATCTGGGCTTGTACTGGCAATGAATCTAAAATAACTTTACCATACCGTGATCGAGTGACTCGCGGATCAGCTAATATACAGATTCCAGAATCTTCTAATGTTCTTATTAATCGACCAAATCCTTGCTTTAACCTAACGGTTGCATCTGGAACTTGAAACTCCATAAATGGATTTCTATCCTGCATTTTATAATGATCTATTTGTGATTGTATAATTGGATCTCCCGGGCTGGCAAATGGAATTTTCATTAGAATTAAAATTTCGACTTTATCTCCAGGAAGGTCTACGCCCTCCCAAAAACTTGAAGTCCCAATTAAAATGGAGCGATTATGTTGTAAATAACCATGTAAAAGAGATTTACGGTTTTTACCCATTGACTGTGTAAAAAGTTGCCGATCATCTTGATTCATTTTTGGTCTGAGATAATCTCGTAATGCTGTTGTCTGCTTATATGAGGTACATAGTACCAACATCCGTTTATGAATTCGAGCAGAAATATCGTTTATTTGATCGCCAATCTTTTGAATAAAGGCACTACTGTTCACATCAGCATCACCTTGCCAAGCAAATAGTTTAACCTGATCTTCATAATGAAATGGAGATTGATAAATATATTCTTTTACTTCTTTCTCGATATTCAGATTATCTAATCCCAGCTGATCTTTGATATAATCAAATGCAAATTCAACGGTGAGAGTGGCAGAGCAAACAAGTCCACCTCCATATTTATTAAATAAACTTTCAAATAGGAATTTACCCACATCTCGGGGACCCGTATTTAATGAGGTTCTATTCCCCTTTGAACCTTTCAACAAAGAAGACCAACTCACCCAATCTTCTTTATACTCAAGCGCTTGTTTAAATGTATTATATGCAGATTGCATTCTATTTAGATTAACATTTAACTCCTGAAAATATATTTTATCAATTCTATCTTTATCTTTAGAAATCTCAAGGAGAAAAGACTCTACTTCATTCATATATTTCTTAATACTGTTTAGAACATCAAATGGTAATGGAAACGTCTCTTGAAATTCTGATTGAGGGTCAACATATCTTACTTTAACTTCATTGTAATTAGACTTACTCATTTCAGTACGCTTTGTCTGGGCGTATGTATCAAAAAATGATTTTATATCTGCCCTGATTGATTTGCTTTTTGTCTCTAAATCAAACAAATACGATTCGGATGCAGGAACAACACTTAGTA
>JABHHG010000031.1 GCA_018671635.1 Fidelibacterota bacterium
CCCTTGGTGTGACAGAAATTCAATCTTTTGCCACAGGGACACAGGCCATTGCATCGGCGGTTAAGGGACTCACTGACTTGGGAGTTACCACTATTATTGGTGGTGGAGATACGGCAGCAGCCATTGAAGAAATGGGCTTTAAAGATGGATACTCACATGTTTCAACAGGTGGTGGGGCATCATTAGAAATTTTAAGCGGTAAATCTTTACCTGCTTTTGAGGCATTAAATGGCAAGTAAATATTGTGTGGCCAATTGGAAAATGAATTTCAATGGGCAGCAGGGCAAAGAATTTGTTTCTCTATTGAATAGTAAAGATTTGAACAATGGGCAGAGTCAAATTATTTTATGTCCATCGTTTACATCGCTTTTTTCTATGGTTGAGGCCAGTTCAAACTCAGCTATTAGCGTGGGTGCTCAAAATATGCATTTTGAAGATTCGGGTCCATATACAGGTGAAGTCTCTGCACAGATGTTGAATGAAACCGATGTAAAATTTGTAATTTTAGGTCATTCTGAGCGTCGCCATGTTTTTGGCGAAACGGATGACATGATTCATGCAAAGATGGTTCAGTCCATTAAAAGTGGTTTAACGCCCATCTTATGTATTGGTGAAAATTTAGATGAACGTGAATCAGGCAATACTAATCAGGTACTTCGCTCTCAACTTGAGGCTGGTTTAGCGGATGTGAATGGAGAGTATATTATTGCGTATGAACCGGTGTGGGCTATTGGAACGGGAAAGTCCGCCACATCAGAAATGGTGGCAGAAACACATGCATCAATTCGGAACATTTTAGCCGAATTGAACGTAAGTGAGAATGTTTCATTATTGTATGGTGGGAGTGTTTCTCCCCAAAATACTGCTGAGTTGGCAGCAGTAGAAAATGTAGACGGATTCCTCATTGGGGGTGCATCATTAGATGTTGAAAAATTTTATAGTATTTATTCAGACTTATAAGGAGATAGTATGTTTTACGGAGTTATTGTTTTTATTTTTGTAATTGTGTGCCTGTTGTTAATGGGTATTATTTTGATGCAATCTAGCCAAAGCGGTGGTATGGGTGCAGCCATGGGTGGTGGTGCTATGAATACAGCATTTGGTGGCCAAGGGGCAGATAAACTCTTGGTGAGAGTAACCAGTGGTCTTGCTGTAACCTTCATGGTTTTAGCTATTACAATTGGTTTTATGGGACATCCTGATTCTACAGTGGTATCACATGAGAATCCAACATTAACCAGAAACAAAGGTGTAGGTGAACCTGCCCTTACGATTCCAGTTGATGTAATATCACCTGTTGAATCTGCTGCACCAGCAGACGACTCAAAATCTGAGTAATCTTTACTGCTGAAGTGGTGAAACTGGTAGACACGCTGGCTTGAGGGGTCAGTGAGGGTATTCCTTGTGCGGGTTCAAATCCCGCCTTCAGCACAAACATTTGGAGTATTAATGAAAAACTTTCTATTTATTATTATTGCAATATCTTTAGTCTTTTGTACGGCGTATGAAGATGCAAAATTACATTTTGAAAATAAAGATTATGATCAAGCTTTAGTGCTATTACAATCTGAAATTGATGCAAAATCAGCCAATGCCAAGGCCTATGCCCTTGCATCTAAAGTAGCCGCAAAATTAGACGATTTAGATAATGCCAATGCTTATATTTTGGAGGCAATTGAAAGTGATCCTGCGAATAAAGAATATCGTGAATATCAAAAAGAATTAGAGTTATTGAAAAATGGCTTGAAGGATGCCAAGAAAACATTTGATAGTGGATATCATGAAGAAGCCCTTTCAGATTATGATAAACTAGCGGAATCCTTTTCTGATAATGCTATGATTCAATATACTAAGGGATTGGTCTTAAAGCAAATGGGCAACTTGGATGCAGCGGTCCAGCATTACAAAAAAGCAATTTCGTTGAATCCATTTGAAGAAAAATATGAGAAAGCCATAAAAGTGGTTGCCCAAACCTTGGCAAAAAATGGAGATGAAGAATTTAGACGAAAAGAATATGATGCGGCACTAACATATTATCATCAAGCGGTATCATATTATTCAAATTTTAAAGATGGTACCTTTAGATTAGCCAAAACTTATTTTAGTGTTAAAGATTTTGAAAATGCGAAGAAATGGTGTGAAGAGACTATTAGACTTGATACGGTCCATGTTCAAGCCATCAAAATGTTGGGGGATACCTATAAGAGAAGTGGAAATATCGATAAAGCCATAGAGTTATATTCTCAAGCCGTTGAAATCAATGCTAATTATGATAGAGCGTACTATTCATTAGGGGTAGCATTGAAAGATGTGGGGCGATATGATGAATCTGTCCAAGCATTAAATAAGGCTTTATTAGTAAATCCTTCATATACGAAAGCCTATGAAACACTTGGCGTTGTGTACCAAGAAAAAAATGATTTTGATAATGCCGTGTTTAATTATTCAAAAGCAATTGACACCGATGGTAAAGCATATAAGGTTCACTCTCGATTAGCCTCCGTATATAATACGCAAGAGAAGTATGAAGATGCACGTACTTCAGCGAAAGCATGTTTACGAATCAAGGGTAATTATGCTGCGGCCATGTGTGAGTTGGGAATTGCAGAAATGAATATGTGCAATAAAGTGGCGGCAGAAGATGCATTTACCAAGGCCAAAAAAGATAGAAACTATCGAAAGTTTGCCAGTGATTATCTGAAAAACTTAAATTATTACACGCGGGATTGTAATTAATAAAAATCGAAATTCAATATTAAAAGGGCAAAGTAATTTGCCCTTTTTTATTTTAGTTTAAGATATGATAAAAGCAGTTATTTTTGACCTAGATAATACCTTGTTGGATTTTATGAAAATGAAATCCATGGCTGTTGATTCTGCAATTCAAGGTATGATTGAAGCAGGACTTTCAATTGACCCCACGGTAGCACGCGAAAAAATATTCAAAATTTATGATGCCAAAGGCTATGAGTATCAAGAAGTATTTGATGAGCTCATCATTTCTGAATGTGGTAAAATAAATTATAAAATATTAGCATCAGGAATTGTTGCCTACAAAAAAGCCAAAGAGGCATCATTGATATTATATCCATTTGTGCTTCAAACAATCAATGAACTCTCTAAAATGGGACTGAAATTAGGGGTGGTCTCCGATGCACCCAGTCGTGAAGCATGGGTTCGCCTCTGTACCGTAAACCTCCATCATATATTTGATGCGGTGGTAACATTTCATGATACCGGCTTTCATAAACCATCTCCAGAACCATTTAAGAAAATTGTGGAAAGATTAGATGTCTCTACAGAAGAATGTATTATGGTGGGGGATTGGCCTGAACGCGATGTGGTGGGTGCCAGCAAAGTGGGAATGAAAACTGCATTTGCGAAATATGGTGATACCTTTGGAACTATAGATTCTGGTGCCGATTATGATCTTGATAAAATTTCTGAATTGATTCAAATTGTAGGGAAAGAAAATAATTTATGACATATATCGGTACGGATATTGTTGAAGTCTCTCGAATTAGAAAAATGATTGAAATGAAAGGTGAGCGTTTCTTATCTCATATCTATGATAAAATCGAAGTTGAATATTGCTCAGTTCGAGTAAATCCTGCCCTTCATTATGCCGGTCGTTTTAGTGCCAAAGAAGCGGTAAAAAAGGCGCTTTTGTCATCTGGGTTATTCGATTATGTCTTGCTAAAGGATATTGTCATTGGACGAGATATTTCTGGGGTGCCCAGTGTTATGCTCCCTCATGATATGTCTAAAAAGGGCAGTGTGAATGTATCTATTTCTCATACTGATAATTATGCAACTGCCACGGCAATATTTCAATTAAAATAGTATATGCAACTCACTTCTCCCAGAACGTGGATTTTCATTCTATATTTATGTACAATTGTATATTTATCTGCAACGCCTGCTGATGAGATGGGTTATTTTAGCTTTATTTGGCGGTACGATAAATATGTCCATTTTTTTGAATATCTAATTTTGGGATTTCTATTGGTGAATGCACTTATGGTAAATCCCATGCGTAAATCAGATTGGATTGCCGTCATTGCATTTATCATAATTTTCCCCATTATTGATGAAACAGTACAACGGTTTACGCCCGGGAGAATTCCAGATGTTATGGATGGAATCGCAGATATTTCCGGTGGATTGATTGGCACATATCTGCGGAGTTTATTTCGGTGATTAACTCCCTTTACATTAAAAATTTAGCAATTATTGATGAATTGGAGGTCCATTTTGAAAATGGACTCAATATTATTACGGGTGAAACGGGCTCAGGGAAATCAATTTTAGTTAATGCCATCGCCTATCTTTTGGGAGGGCGTTTTAGTAAAGATCATATGCGTACTGATTCACAGAAGACAATTATAGAGGGTAATTTCCAAACGGGAAATTGTAATTGTACTATTCGAAGGGTGATAAGTGCCAATGGAAATTCACGTATCTTTGTAGATGATGAGCCAATAAAACTGAATGAATTACCACAAATTACCAATAAATTTATTGATATGCATGGCCAACACGATCATCAACAATTATTATTACCGTCACAACATTTGAGCTATGTTGATCAGTTTGGTGATTATGACCATATCCTTGAAGATGTTTTGTCTCAATATTCTGCCTTGAAAACATGTAAGTCTGAATTATTAGCATTAAAGAAAATTCAAACTGCACTCGATGAGAAAAAAGAACTGTTTACTTTTCAATTAGAAGAATTAGATAAGTATGAATTAGAGGCGGATGTAGACTCAAAACTATCTTCTGAATATGAGATATTGACACGTGCCAGTGAAATTATACAACATTTAGAAAATATTGATTTTTCATTGGATAAATCCGAATCTTCCATCGTTTCACAGGTGAGTGGGTTGAAATCATCAATCGCAAAAATATCTCATGTGAGTGATGAATTAGAATCAATTGAGAATCGTCTTGAATCAACCATGTTAGAATTATCTGATTTAGCCCAAGAAGTGAAATCCATTCAAAGTAATGTTTCGGTTAATCCGAATCGGCTCGTAGAAGTAGAGGAGAAGCTTTCCCACATAGAAATGTTGAAACGAAAGTTTGGTGGCTCAATGTTAAATGTTATTGATTATAGAGATAAACTAGTCATCACGCTTTTGGAGGAACAAAAGTCCAATAAACGAATTCCTGAATTAGAAATGCAATGTGAAAAATTATTAACACAGCTTAATTCTACATCTACAAAGTTGAGCAATGCTCGAGAGGAAACGGCTGTCAAATTATCTAATATTATCACAGGTCATGTTCGTGAAATGGATATGCCATCCACTCAATTTAATATAAAGGTGTGGCCCTCTGATAAGATGACTGAAAGTGGAAATGATGAATGTGAATTCTTTATTCAAACTAATTTGGGTGAAGAATCTCGTCCATTAGCCAAGATTGTTTCTGGAGGTGAAATATCCCGAATTATGCTTGCCATAAAGTTGACTCTCCAAAAAAGTGATAAAGTAGATACCTTGATTTTTGATGAAATAGATAGTGGGATTTCAGGCGCAACCGCTGAACGAGTAGGTGATAAAATTAATGCCTTAGGGGATACACATCAAATAATTTGTATTTCACATTTGTCCCAAATCGCAGGAAAAGGTAAAACCCATTTTAAAGTTAAAAAAAATGAAGGTTCAGGGAGAACTCAGACCTCCATTAAAAAATTAAATATGGCTGATCGAGTGAATGAAATTGCATCGCTCATAAGTGGTCATGAAATTACTGAAACGAGTTTGCAGCAAGCAGCTTATTTACTTGAAGGATCGCATGGATAAAATTGTAATTAATGGTGGAAAACCATTGAATGGTGAAGTCATTATTAGTGGTGCAAAAAACGCAGTATTACCGATAATGACGGCATGTGTAATTGAGCCTGGAAAATATACCCTCAATAATGTACCTGACCTTCGTGATACGCGCACTATGGGGCGACTTATTGAAATGATTGGTGGCTCGGTGCAATTCCATAATAATTCTATGCAAATAAATACGATTAATTGTGACAAACCCGTGGCACCGTATGAATTGGTTAAAACTATGCGCGCCTCATTTTATGTATTGGGGCCATTTATGAGCCGATATAATTATGCAGAAGTTTCACTTCCGGGTGGATGTGCATGGGGTCCGCGACCTGTAGATTTTCATTTGAAAGCCTTAGAGGCTATGGGTGCAACCATTTCTCTTGAGCGTGGAAATTTGATTTCAAAAGGTGAATTGCATGGTGCTGAAATTGATTTTGAAAAAGTTAGTGTGGGGGCAACGGGAAATACACTCATGGCTGCACTGAAGGCTAATGGAAAGACTATTATTAATAATGCTGCATGCGAACCTGACATTACGGATTTAGTTGACTTCTTATCAAAATTAGGTGGTGACATTAAAGGCCGTGATACAACTAAACTCACCATTCAAGGTATGCCTGAATTAAATGGGGGGTTTGAATATGATATTATTCCTGATCGTATTGAAGCGGGTACTTTTCTCATTGGAGTTGCATTAACGGGTGGAGAGGTTACATTGAGAAATGTAAATCCTGAGCACTTAGGGGTTGTGATTTCAAAATTAAAAGAAGTGGGAACAGACATTCAATCTGATGATAATAGCATTACGATTCGCTCCTCTAAAAAAATAAATCCAGTGGATATGACAACGGCAGCATATCCGGGGTTTCCTACAGATTTACAAGCACAATGGATGGCACTCATGTGCTTAGCATCAGGAGACTCTACCATTATTGATGATATATACCATGATCGCTTTACGCACATGGCCGAATTAAGCAGGTTCGGCGCAAATTTACACTTAGTTGATAATGTGGCATCTGTAAAGGGAATTGAGAAATTTTATGGTGCACCGGTTATGTCTACAGATATTCGTGCCAGTGCCTCATTAATTTTGGCTGCATTGGCTGCAGATGGTAAAAGTGAAATTTCTCGAATTTACCATATTGATAGAGGTTATGAAAACATTGAATTGAAATTACAAGGATTAGGCGCAGATATTAAGCGGACAAAAGCGTAAGAAACACTGTAATAATTTGTTACATAAATTTTTGTTTATAGTATTGCATCCATTCAACAATCTTTTATAAGTTTACAGCAGAAATTAAAGGAGCATTAAAATGAAACGAACTACATTACTATTAACAGTGGCTATTGGTTTATCAATGGCATTTAGCGGTCAAGTTGAATTGAAGAAAGATTTAAACTCTTCATCTGTAAAGCTATCCTTATCTAAATCTGCAACTGCAGATCAAGAAGTTAAAGGACTTCAATTTGATTTAAAATATAATTCAGATGAAATTAAATTCGAAGATGCATCGTCATTATTGAATGGATTCACGTTTGAATTTCAATCTACAGAGGCTGGAATGGTTAAGGGATTAATATTCAGTATGAGTGGTCAATCACTGAACCCCGAAGATTTATCTAATGTGTTAGAATTTAATTTCTCTCCAGTAGATGGTTTTGCAGGAGTGAGTGATATTCAACTTGTGAATATGATTATTGCAGGAGAACATGGTGAAAATATCACCAATGAGTTTGCAATTCCTGTATCATCAGTATCATTTGAAAATACATTGCCATTAAAAACAGCATTGTCTAAAAACTATCCGAATCCATTTAATCCATCTACAACAATACCTTATGAGTTAAGAGAAGACGGACTTGTATCTATGGTTGTTTATGATCTTAATGGTGCTGAAGTGAAAACTTTGCTATCAGAAAATGTTTCTGCAGGTTCTTATCAAGCAGTTTGGAATGGCGTAAACAATACCGGTCAAAATGTTGCAAGTGGTCGTTATATTGTTAAAATGTCGGCACCGGGATTTTCAGATACGATTACTATGACATTGTTAAAATAATACATTTTAGTATTAATTTTTTTAAAACCCCGTTTTTTTAGCGGGGTTTTTTTATATAAAAAAATGAACAGAATACTTGTTTTAGTACTTTAAAAGAAATAAAATTACAGAGAATATTTTTAATAATAGATGGACGTTAAAGCGTGAGTTTAAATATTGTGATTATTGGTGCCGGTGAGGTTGGTTACAATCTAACCCGTGTGCTCAGTAAAGAAGACTATGATATCACCGTTATTGATAATGCACCTGAAAAATGTGATCGAGTGACGAATAATTTCGATGCGCGTGTTATTTTAGGAAATGGTGCATCTCAGAGAATACTACAGAAGATTGATATGGAGAATGTAGACTATCTCTTAGCGCTCACAAGAGTTGATGAAATCAATTTAGTTGCATCACAAATTTCAACAAAATTAGGTGCAAAAAAAGTAATTTGTCGTCTTCGAAATACTGAATACCTACATAAAATCGCCGTTGTTACACCTGCGGATTTTAATATTAGTAAGGTGGTGTATCCTGAGAAAGCGGCACAAAAAGAAATTGAAAGTCTAATAAGGCAATCATCAGCAGTTGAAATACAAGATTTTTTCTCAGGTTCTGTTTTACTCGTAGGCATAAAATTAGCAGATTCTTCACCATTGATTGGTAGAACTGCAAAACAAGTTGAAATGGCAAATCCATTTATTCCTCATAAGTTGGCTGTTGTCATCCGAGATGATGAAAGTTTTATCCCTCATCAAGACACCAAATACCATAAAGATGATTTTGTCTATTTTGTAGGACGAGAGGATGGTATTCCAAATATCCAACAAATGTCTGGGAAACCTGCATTCAAAGTGAAAAATATTGCCATTTTAGGCGCAGGTAAAATTGGCCGACTATTAGCAAAATCATTACAATCCGATTACAATGTGAGAATTTTGGAGATTGATGAAAAGAAGGCCAAAAAGTATGGTGATCAGTTAGAGAATGCATTGATGGTAATTGGTGATGGATTAAACACTGATTTCTTAGAGTCAGAAAATATTGGTGAAATGGATTGTTTTATTGCTGCAACTGAGAAGGAGCAAACCAACATATTGGCCTGCCTTTTAGTAAAGCATTTTGGGGTAAAGCAGGTGATTTTGCATATCAATACGACTAATTACATTAAATCGGTAAGACGTATTGGTGTGGATGCAGTAGTCAGTAAAAATACCGCTGCAGTAAATGAAGTCATAAAAATTATTCGAAGTGATCAGCAATCAGTACCAGTTTCTCGCTTTGAAGATATTGAAATTGAATCGATAGAATTAACAGTTTCCCATGATTGTAAATATTTACGAAAAAAATATACCATTGAAAAGATTCCTGAGAATATTTGTTTAAGCATAATAATGAGAGATGGAAAGGCGCGAATCCCTGATTCTCATATCGAGTTAAAAGTGGGCGATAAATTATTATTTTTCTCTAAACCTGAGCATGTCTCTATAGTTGAAGAATTATTCATCTAAATACCATGCTTAGACGTCAGGCTTTTAATATTGTAGCACTCAGTTGGATCTTCTTAGGGCTCTCCATGCTTATCAGTGCAGGGTGGAGTTTATATTATAGTGAGTCTGATCTTTGGCCAATCCTCAATTCTAGTGCAATTACAGTGGGTGTGGGTATATTTGTTTTCTTGCTCACATATACAAAGAAGTCTAAAGATTTAACTCCTCGAGATGGTTTTGCAATTGTAACCCTAGGTTGGATTGCCATGGCAGGATTTTGTGCACTCCCCATGTATTTTGCAACAGATTTAAGTTATACCAATGCATACTTTGAAGCCATGTCTGGATTAACAACCACTGGTGCCAGTATTCTGGGAGGAGCATCTACAGTAACAATTGAGTCATTACCCCATGGTATTTTATTTTGGCGAAGTTTTACCCATTTTATTGGTGGAATGGGAATTATTGTTTTTAGTTTAGCCATACTACCCATGTTGGGTATGGGAGGGGTTCAGCTTTTCCGTGCAGAAGTTGCGGGACCGATTGCAGATAAACTAACTCCACGAGTAAAACAAACCGCAAAACTATTATGGTATATTTATGTAGGATTCGTTGCGATAGAGTCAATTATTCTTAAAATGGTGGGCATGACTTGGTTTGATGCGATCTGCCATTCTTTTGGCACAATGGCAACAGGTGGCTTTTCTACAAGGGACACAAGTGTAGGCGCATTTAGTGGGACGGTTCAAATGGTACTATTGGTATTTATGTTTCTTGCAGCCACCAATTTTTCGCTTCATTATCTCTCCTTTAATAAACGAAAATTTGAATATTTTAAAGATAGAGAATTCAAAGTCTACCTTATTTTAATCGCAATCTTTACAGTGCTATTTTTTATTAATACTTCTTCCATCTATCATTATAGTTTGGAATCCCTGCGACATGCACTTTTCACGTCGGTGTCGTTATTAACCACAACGGGGTTTGGAACTATTGATTTTGAAACATGGCCATCGTTATCAAAAATGTTAGTATTCTTCCTTTTATTTATTGGTGGATGTGCCGGATCTACCACTGGTGGCATGAAGATTATCCGTTCAATACTTATCACTAAATATTTAGTTTCGGAGGTTAGGAAACTCTTACATCCTAAAGGGGTTTTCCCTATTAAAATCGGAAAAAAGGTAATTCCAGATGAGGTTGTAAAAAATACATTGGGCTTCTATTTATTCTATATTTTTATTTTTGTTATGACATCAGTAATTTATTCAATTACTGGATTAGATGTGGAAACTTCATTAACTGCGGCTGCATCTGCTATCGGCAATATTGGTCCTGGGCTAGGTTCTATTGGTCCATGGGAAAATTGGGCGCACCTTTCAGATTTAGCAAAATGGGTCACCTCCTTTACCATGCTTATGGGGAGGTTGGAAATATTTACAGTTGTGGTTTTATTTAGTCGGAGTTTTTGGAGAAAATGAGTACAGTTCAAACATCAATCGAAAATCGTATTGCTACCATTAAAATTAACAGACCTGAACAATTGAATGCACTTTCAGTGCAAGTTTTAGCTGATTTAAAAAAAGAGTTTGAGGCTGTTGAGCAGGCTAATGAAGTTGGGGTAATTATTTTAACTGGTGAGGGTGATAAGGCATTTATTGCTGGAGCCGATATAAAAGAGATGTCCATATTTTCAGCAGAAGAGGCAAAAAAATATGCCATAAATGGTCAATCTCTTACCACATACATAGAAAACTTTCCAAAGCCTGTAATTGCTGCTATAAATGGTTTTGCATTGGGTGGAGGTTGTGAATTTGCCATGGCATGTCATATTAGATATGCATCTGAAACGGCTCGATTAGGACAACCTGAAGTTGGTTTGGGCCTTATTGCAGGATTTGGTGGCACACAACGATTGCCACGCTTAGTGGGCAAGGGACATGCCTTAGAAATATTGTTAAGTGGGGGAATGCTATCTGCCTTGGATGCAAAGGAAATAGGTTTAGTTAATGCTATTTTCTCTCAAGAATCATTGATGGAGGCATGTGTGAAATTGGCTTCAAAAATATTACGTAATGGACCCATTGCAATTCGTGAAACAATCACTTCAGTTAATGAAGGTTTAGACCTTTCGTTAGAAGATGGGCTCGAGCAGGAGGCTCAACGATTTGGAGATATTTTTGAATCTGAAGATCAGACGGAAGGTACTTCTGCATTTGTAGAAAAACGCCCAGCCAAGTTTAACGGA
>JABHHG010000035.1 GCA_018671635.1 Fidelibacterota bacterium
AATACGGTTGTTGAGATTCAGTTCTCAGATATTGATAGTGATTTAATATTAGATATTGAAGAAAATGAAAATATCAGTATTCAGGTAACATCAAATAATACAACTTCTGCTCAATTGTATATCACCTCTGATGACAATTATTTTGGGTCATCTACAATATCTATTTCAGTAACTGAAGATCGAGATGATGGCATAGAGATATCTCAAGATATTTTAGTAGTAGTAGATGCTATAAATGATTCTCCTGTGCTGAGTAATATTTCTGATATATCAATTAACGAGGATGAATCAGCTACCATTCAAATAGATGCGTCTGATACAGATTTCGTTTCATTTAGTTTTGGAATTTCTTCTTCAGATAACTTTGCTACAGAATTATCGGGAAATCAATTAACATTGGTACCATCAGAAAATTGGAATGGTGAAGAAGATTTCACTATTACCGTAGAAGATAATTTAGGATTACAGGATAGCCAATCATTTAATATTTCAGTATTATCTGTTAATGATACACCCATTGCAGATAATCAATCACATGAATTAATTGAAGACGGGGTCAAGTTAATATATCCTTCAGGGTCAGATATTGATGCAAGCGATCAACTTACGTTTGCAATTTCAGAACAGCCTGAAAATGGTACTGTTACTGTAGATGGATGGGTATTTACGTATGAACCTAATCTGAATTTTAATGGGGAAGATTCATTCTCTTATGTGGCACATGATGGAATAGAAGTTTCTACCCCAGCTTTAGTTGTACTAAATATTTCATCTGTAAACGATGCTCCAATATTTAGTGATCTAGACCCTATCAATTTAGATGAAGACTCAAATAGTGATGTACTTCTTTCAGCATCTGATATTGATGGTGATTTATTAGTATTTTCTATAGTTAATGCTGAATCAGAGTTGGGTGCTACAATGATTTCTAATGTATTATCAATTACCCCTGAGAACAACTATAATGGTAATGGAAGTATTGTTTTAAAAGTAACTGATGGTGAATATGAAGAAACACAAAGTGTTGCTGTCAATGTTAATCCAATCAATGATTCACCAATAATTGATGCAGTAGAAGATATTAGTATTAACGAAGGTGAAGGAGCAGAGTTAGAACTATCAGCATATGATATTGATGGTGATGATCTTACATTTTCTGTTTCAAGTGATGATGATGTTGAATTATCGATTGATGGAACAACCTTAACATTATTATCTGAACCAAATGCAGGTGATTCGGAAATTGTAATCAATGTAGTGGTATCAGATGATGAATATACTGATACTGAAACCTTCTCAGTTTTCACTCAAAATTTAAATGATGCTCCATCAACTGAATCATTGAGTTTTGAGATTAATGAAGATTCACAGTTTTCTATTGCCCCACAAGCGAGCGATCCAGATGGTGATGCATTATCATTTAGTATTGTCAACTCAACAGAGAATGGCTCTCTTGAGCTTAACAATGGATTATTTATCTATAATCCAAACAATGATTTTGTAGGAACAGATTCATTTACATATCTTGCTAACGATGGTGAGTATGATTCTCAAGTATCTACTGTTAACATGGCCATTAACAATGTTAATGATCAACCGGTGCTTAATTCTATAGATAATCAACTTCTTCAAGAAGGTGAATCTTTGGAATTAGAGCTAAGTGCAGAGGATATCGATGGTGATGCCTTGATTTATTCTGCAATTTCTGATGGTGATGTTGTCATAGATATTATTGGAAACATACTCACCATTTCGCCTTCAGACGAAAACTTTAATGGTGATGTTGGAATCATTGTAACTGTAAATGATGGGCAATTAGAAGATTCGCATAATTTTAGTTTAACTTATTCAGCTATTAATGATATTCCTCAAATTTCATCTATTTCAGATGGTGAAATTCTTGAAGATGCGGTATTCATTTATGCATTGAGTGCAAGTGATATAGATGGTGATAATATTGAGTTCTCTGCTGAAGTTAATGGAAATGCAATTGCCACAGTTCAAGGTAATATCTTAACTATAACTCCGAATCAAAATTATAATGGGGAAATTAATGCAACTGTTTCTGCATCAGATGGAGAATACACAGTATTTAGTTCATTCAACATCCAAGTATTAGCTGTAAATGATGCCCCGATTATACCTACTATTGAAACACAAAATGCCTTTGAAGATACTGACTTCCAATTTGGAATAGAAGTAGATGATATTGATAATGATAACCATTCTTTCTCAGTTTCAATGGATACCACTTTCGTAAGTTATTCAATTAACGGAAACTTAATAGTAGTTGAACCAATGGAAAATTGGTATGGTGAAATTTTAGCAAGTATTTCTGTCAGTGATGATGAGTTTACAGCTACACAATCATTTATCATAGAATTTTCATCCGTGAATGATTCCCCTCAAATTGTATCTGATGCAATTACAGAAGCCACCGAAGATTTAGTATATGAATATCAAATGCAGATTGATGACCCAGATAATGATAATTTTTACTTCTCATTAATTTCAGGCCCAGCGGAAATGGAAATATCTGAGTTAGGCTTAATTACATGGTTACCAACAGAAGGCGTAATGTCTTCAGATTTAGTAGGGATTGTAGTATGGGATACCAATAATCCAGCTCCAGGTCAAGACTTCCCTGCATATCAAGAATTTACTATTGATGTTGAATCTGTAAACGATGCGCCGGTAATTACTTCTACTCCTGTAATATCAGCTACAGAAGACGAAGAATATATCTATCAAGTAACTGCTTCGGATATAGATAGTGATTATTTTTCATATAGTTTAGCTGTGGCTCCAGCAGGAATGACAATTTCTAATAATGGATTAATTGAATGGATACCCACTGAAGGAATATTATCTTCAGATATGGTTCATGTGAATGTTTCTGATAATGATGATGTAAACCCAATTATTTCATCCCAACATTTCTTAGTGGTTGTCACACCAATAAATGATGCGCCCATTATTGTTTCTATTGCAGACTCATCGGCAACTACAGGAGAAGAGTATACTTATCAGGTGCTTGTTGAAGATTCAGATGATGATGAATTTACATATCTTCTGTTTAATAATCCAAATGAGATGGATGTAGATGAAAATGGATTAGTTTCTTGGATACCTGTACTTCCTGGAATTTATGGTCCTATTACTCTTGCTGTTTCTGATGGTGGAGAAAATGATGTACAACCTGTACAAGAGCTATTTATTGTGGTGGTGGAAGCCGCATCTCCACTCATTACTATGGATTTTGAATTCTTACATGAGGCAAGCTTAATTAGTTTCTTGGGAATCCCAGAGGATAGCAGTGTAACTAGTGTTTTTGAATCATTGGGTGATAATGCTCAAGGGTTGATTGGGGAAGGGGTAGCTGCAAATAATCTTGGGAATGGAAACTGGGTTGGAAGTTTATATTCTATTGAGCCTACTTCTGGATATTGGGTGAAGTTAAATAATCCGCCGGTTGAATCTTTTGTTATTGAGGCATATCCAACAGATCCTTATATTAATTATGATTTATCAGCGGGTCAGAATTTAATTTCTTATGTGGGAAGTGATGGTATGGGAATTTCTGAAGCAATTCCTGATGAATATGAAAATAGTTTTTATGGTATAATTGGGCAGGGTACTGCAACACTTCAATTAACTGAGGGTAATTGGGTAGGGAGTTTAACTCAGTTTAATAATTTAAAAGGGTATTGGGCTCAAGTTGATGAAGATATGGACTTCAATTGGAATATTCCTGAAGATTTAGTGCGTGAATCTTCTCCAAAAATAAATAGCCTAAAACCAGTTCCTTCTGAGTTTATGTATTCACAGTCAACACAACAGGCATTTTATTTTATTGAAGATGCAAACATCGATGGTTTTGATCTTTTGGTAGATGATTGGCTTATTGCATATCATAATAATACTGTCATTGGAGCAAGACTATGGAATGGGCAATTTACGGATATCCCTGCCATGGGTGTAGATGGCTTTGATGATACTTTTGGATATATTGAGCCAGGTATGATTCCAGAATTCAAATTATTCAGAGAATCAACAGGCGAATTAATTGAATTAACAGGTGAAGAAATAGCACCATGGATAAACAATGAAATGACATTTGTATCTCTGATGCGTAAGGAAGAAATCCCTAATAATGTGGTATTGAATCCTGCATATCCAAACCCATTTAATCCATCAACTCAGCTATCGTTTGATATTGCTGTTGAAGGCTTTGTAAACCTTTCAGTATATGATATTAATGGGCGCTTAGTAGAAGTATTGAAGAATAATGAAATGAGTGTAGGGAATCATTCAATTGAATGGAATGCTCAATCATATGCAAGTGGGATTTACTTCGTACAGCTTGTAGCAGATAATGTAAGCTTATCTCAGAAATTAATATTGGTTAAGTAAGTTGTTAAATTTTAACGGATAATAAAAAAGCCCCAAAAGGGGCTTTTTTATTTATAGAATGAATTGTTATTATAGTTTTAGCGTTTTATAGAAAGTATCAACTTCAGTTTGTAAATCTTCTAATGTCGTTACATTATAAATAACGAAATCAGCCTTTTCAATTTTTTCTTTTTCACTGAGCTGAAGTGCCATCCGTTGTTGGATTTGTGAACTGGGCAAATTTTTGCGTCTTAACGCACGAGCCATTCGTTTCTCTTCTGGTGCAGATACGAGTAAGATATCATCCAATAAATTTTGAAGATTTGCCTCAAAAATGAGTGCTGCATCAACGACCAATAATGGTGTGTTATTTTTTTCAGCATGGATGATTGCCTGATCTATTAAAATCATAACTTCAGGCCACATAATCCCGTTCAATAAATCTTGGTTAAGTTTACTTGAAAATGCTACTTGTGCCAATTTAGATAGGACTAAATGCCCCTTTTCTGTGACAGCATTACCAAAAAGATTTATTAGTTTATGTTGAAGTGAAATTGAATTTTGGAGACGCATTTTTGCTTCTTTGTCGGCATTGAATACAGTAGCTCCTTTTTCTTCAAGTAATGAAGAAACCGTTGTCTTCCCTGATCCAATACCACCTGTTATACCCAGTTTATACATAGTTTTATTCTATTTAACTTAATTTAAATTAGTAAGTTATGATGATAAAGTATGTGAGTTGTATCAATTGTCTATAATGCTGAAAGCATTCGTTTTTTAACCGCATCAATTTTCCCTGCACCATTAATTTTTTTAACTAATCCTTTTTGAGTGTAGAAACTAATGAGTGGGGATGTTTGATTAGTATAAACATCTAAACGCTGTCTAATGGTTTCCGGTTTATCGTCATCACGTTGATAAAGCATACCCTCACATTTATCACAAATCCCCTCAGAAGTGGTGGGATCAAATAAAAGATTATACACAGTATCGCATTCTTTACATGAACGTCGGGATGACAATCGTTTAATAATTTCTTCATGATTTACATCCAATACTAAAACAGAGTCTATTTGTTGCCCCATATCATTTAATAAATCCTCTAATCCCTCTGCTTGTGGAATGGTTCGAGGGAATCCATCTAATATATAGCCGGCATCACAGTCAGGTTCACTAAATCG
Source organism: Fidelibacterota bacterium (assembly GCA_018671635.1). GTDB lineage: Bacteria > Fidelibacterota > Marinisomatia > SCGC-AAA003-L08 > D37C17 > JABHHG01. The sequence goes on from JABHHG010000035.1 coordinate 5,574, forward strand.
ACTTTTCATCATCCCCAATATTACAGAATCAGGAACAAGTTGCCCTGCATTCATGAATTTCTTTGCTTCAGTTCCTAGTGGAGTAGCTTCACGCACATTTGCACGTAGCATATCTCCTGTTGAAATTTGAGGGATATTGTATGCTTCAACTAAAAATTTTGCCTGCGTTCCTTTCCCCACTCCAGGGGGACCAATTAAGATGATGTTCATCAACTATCCTTTTAAATTAAAATTCCTGCAATGGTAGCAGTTAACCATGAAGCGATGGCTCCACCAAACATGGCACGTAACCCTACTCTTGCTAAATCTGACTTACGTTCTGGTGCCAATGCACTTATTCCGCCTAATTGAATCCCAATAGAGGAAAAATTAGCAAACCCACATAAGGCATACGTAGAAATGATCATTCCCCGTTCAGATAACATATTTTCACTGATATAAGTACCTAATGTACCGAAGGCTACAAATTCATTGAGGGAAAGCTTTATGCCAAGTAAGTTTCCCACATAGTGAGCATTTTCCCAGGGGACACCCATTAAAAATGCTAATGGTTTCAATAGGGTGCCAAAGAAAGTTTGTAATGATCCTGGGAAATAACCGATGAACTCACCACTTGCAGGTGACATCCCTGCTGTTTGGTAAGTTACATAAGCCCCAGAAAATAGTCGTCCATCAATAATGGAATCAAGCCAATTTAGTAATAGGTCAACTACGGCGATTAGGGCAATAAAACCAATAAGCATAGCACCAACATTCACCGCAAGTTTTAAGCCATCGGTAATACCATTTGATGCTGCTTCAATGGCATTAGAGCCCACATCGATAGCCGGAAGTTCCACATCACCTGCAGTGGCAGAATGTTCTTTTTCCGGGAAAATTATTTTTCCAATGACCAATGCTGCAGGAGCGGACATTACACTGGCAGCCACCAAATGTCCTGCAGGCACGCCCATGGCAATGTATCCAGCCAAAACGCCGCCCGCAATAGTGGCAAATCCACCCACCATAATTGTGGTGAGTTCAGAGATTGTCATATCTTTAATGAATGGTTTTATAAGGAGTGGTGCTTCCGTTTGTCCAACAAATATATTCGCAGAACATGAGAGTGTTTCAGCACCACTGGTTCCAACAGTCCAGCGCATAAATCGACTGAGTGCATTAATAAATTTTTGCATGATTCCCAAATAATAGAGTACACTCATAAATCCACCAAAGAAAATAATCGTGGGCAATACTTTAAATGCAAATTGGAAACCAAATCCAGGCCATCCTGCATCTGGGCCAGGGAAATAGTGTTGACCATCCGCAAGATTTGAGAAAAGAAAGCGTGATCCATAATCGGAGAGGCTCAAAAAAGTAGCTACTTTTTCACTGAAATCTTGAAAGATTAATCGGCCGGTATAGTTATGTGAGTAACAATAATAAATCCCCAATAGAATTAATAATGAGGTAATTATTTGGGAAGGTTGAATTTTTTTAGTAGAGTATTCTCTAAATTGGAATGCAATAATCATGACCCCCAAAATACTCATGCCTATAAAACTCCAAATATCTTCACGAAGGATGATGAGTGCAAAAATAAACTGGAGTCCAATTCCCCAAACAATAATTTTGTAGGGTACATTCTTTCGATCGTAGGATAGTAGCCACGCCAACCCTAATAAAACCACAACGCCTAATAAACTTATAAAATTCATTAAATCTCCTCATTTATGGGTAAAAAACATTTTCGGCAGCGGGCTTCATATTTATCCGTTTCGCCTACCACCACTTGATTTATTTCATTGCTGATACGTTGGCTGAAATTTGCAGGGTCACCACAAATCATGCAGATTGCATTTACTTTGGTGATATATTCAGCATCCACTAATAGGTGGGGCATGGGACCAAATGGCTTTGCCATAAAATCTTTTTCTAATCCTGCGATTACCACTCGTTTCCCTGAGCGTGCAATTTCTTGGCATACTTCAACAATTTCATCATCAAAAAACTGTGCTTCATCAATCCCGAAGACATCGGCTTTTTCTATAAAATCAAGAATCTTTTTTGAGGAGTTTACCATGATTGATTTAATTTTACGTTGATTGTGGGAAACAATATAGTCTTCGCTGTAACGATTATCAGTTCCAGGTTTAAAGATAGAAACCCGTTGCTTTGCAAATTGCGCCCTCACCAATCGTCTGATGAGTTCTTCGGTTTTTCCGCTGAACATGGGGCCACATATCACTTCAATCCAACCTGACTTTC
>JABHHG010000113.1 GCA_018671635.1 Fidelibacterota bacterium
CGCTAAAAAGCGATTTGATGGTTGAGCTTTCATCAGTATTAAGTTTTAGTGCAATCAAAAATAATGACAAAGTAGGACTAATACTATTTTCAGATAAAATAGAAAAATTTATTCCCCCTCAAAAAGGGAAATCTCACGTTATGAGAATTATTAGAGAACTTATTTTCTATAAAGCTGAGGATCAACAAACAGATTTATCTCAAGCCATTGAGTTTCTTCAAAAAGTAGTAAAGCGTAAAAGTGTCATTTTTCTGCTTTCTGACTATCAAGACACCCATTTTTATAAACCTTTGTGTCACCTGAACAATAAACATGATGTTGTATCAATTAAATTTGATGATCCCTCAGAAAAAGTAATTCCTGAATTAGGAGTGATTAAACTTCATGATTCAGAAACTCAACAATCTATTTGGGTTGACTCTAATTCTGAGACTATAAGAGAATCAATGATAAATAGTATGCTTGAGAATGATAAAAACCTGAAACGATATTTTAATAAAAATAAAATTGATTTTATTCCAATTAATACTGAAAGTGGATATATAGAACCGCTTGTATCATTTTTTACACGCAGAAGTAATTGTTGAAGTTTTCCTATTTTCTTTTTTTTCTGGGATCACTTGTACTTGCAACTACTGATATTTATGTTTCAGTAAGTCAAGATTCTATATTTGTGGGAGATAAAACCCAGCTTACAGTCACTGCCAAAAATACCACTATAGAAAGCGTTGAATTCCCTGAGCTAGATGTTGATAATGAAAATATTACTCTATCTTTATTATCAAAAAATACTAACTCAATGAAGTTATCGCTCCAATTTTGGAAAGAGGGTGAGCACAAATTCCCATCCATTAAACTCAATATCACTCATACTGATAGCTCATCAGAAGTTTATTTAACAGATGTAATTGAATTTAAGATATCACAGAGGGCAGAGGGTAGAGACGAAACGTTAAGAGAAAGCAAACTAAATAAAACTCTTAGGCTCCCATTTACCATATGGCAAGTGTTTCTGATATCATTAGTTTTAATAATGATTATTTTAATTAATTTAATTTTTAGTAAAAAATATCACTTGAATAAAGAATTATTTACAATTCAAAATATGAATATTCTTAGCAAAGCTTTAAATAAACTAGACAGTATAAACTTGCCTAATGAGATGACTAATCGTGAATTGGAGAAATTTTATATATCTTTATGCATGAACATAAAAGAGTATTTAGAAGATACATTCTTTTTTAATGCAACCAAAATGACAACAGACGAAATATTGACTCATTTAGAAATTAATAATATTCCACATGACGAACTTAAAATTTTATTAAATGAAGCAGATTTATGTAAATTTGCAAAAAAGCAATATGGTATCACAAAATTATTAGAAGTAAAAAAAGCAGCCAAATCAGTATTGACTGAATTAGATAAAGAAAACTTTAACTTGGCTTAATCCAAATGGGATTTGTAAGTGCAATTCTTTCACCCCTATATGAATTTCCCGAAAACTCTGCACGAACATACATGTTTTTACGCGCGCATATTTCAATGGTACTACTGAATTGATTTCCTTTAATTTCAATTTCTTCAATTAATGTTTCGGCCATATCATTAATCACCCCTTTAAAGACTTCAATGACTCCATAATTACCTAATTCTTCAGTAGATGAAAAGTTGATTTGGAGTTTTATTATATTTCCGTGAACAGTATCACCCATCTGATACTGCTTTTCAAGATAAGCCTCAATGTAAAATAAGGGACCATTAGTAATAAAGCATCGACCCATCTTGAGGGAAGATACAGTGGACTCAATTTTTGATTCACTACATTTTTCTAGTATTACACCAGTTCGACATTCACCTAAAATCTGTGTATCCTTTTCATGAATGGAAATCATTGGGATTTTTATTTGTCTATATTTATTAAAATTTCCGTGTGCATCATTTCCCGCATAAATAAATTTTTTATATCCAGAAAGAATTAACCGTTTCCACATTTCTAATCCGTCTTGAAAGCTCTCATCGATTTCTCCGTTGAAAAATTGAAGCCCCGAAATATGATTCATTGCCAAATCATCAAAGTTCCATTTACCACGTTTAAAAAACATCTTTTGTGTAAAAGGAACTGGTGCACATGGATGTGCCGCTATGCAAATAGCTTTATCTTCAAGCGCATTTGCAAGCGTTGAAGTGTTAAATTTGCAGCTAAAATCAAATGGTTTTTCAGCTCCATCACCTTGACCTGGCAAAAAAGCCTCATTGTTTAATATCAATGCATGGATATTATATCCATCTAAATTATGTAATGATAACTCTTCAGAAGGTATCATAAAATGGCGGAATCCATAATCAAGGTTTAATTGCTTTATTTTTTCTTGTGAATTATTCCATTTTGTTAGTTCTGGATCAGTTTCCGACCATGAGTCAATCTTGTCATCAATATCATATGAGTGGTCCGTATTACATACAAAATCAAGTCCGAGTGCCTTTGAGGCTATATATGTAGGTTCTAGTGGTGCCCCAAATTCAACCATATCTTCAGTTACATTGGTATGGTAATGAAGGTCTCCATAAATTATTTTTTCTTCGCGAGGAAAAGGTGAATCAGATAAAAAAGTATGTAACGGAAGGGAGTTTTTAATTGGCAAATTATGATTGGTACAAGTTTTCATCTTATCATCAACTACGTAAGTAATAGATGTATTTATTTCAACTAAACCACTTAACAGAGGTCTATCTAGATAGTAAGTTCTTTCCCACCATAATTCACTTATATCTTCATTCACCTCAATCTTATGAGTGAAGTTCTCCTGTCTATTTGAGATATTTATATCAATTTTCAAGAGCGTGACAGGGAATTTATGTGAATCTTTTATTAATATAAGTAAAGGTATATCATGCGCAGGTTCAACCCTATGTGGGATATCAGCATTAATTTCGGGCTCTTTTTTAAAGTATTTACTGCCAAAAAACTTAAACCGGTGATGTATTTCAGTATAAAGAAATATTAATGGTAAAATTTGCTCTGCATTAATTGGAAAATATTGTATAATCATGAGGTCAAAATTATGTGAACTTATTGATATAATACTGTAAATTTATCATCTAATTTTCATAGCAAGGAAAGGAAATATCTACATGGCATCAACATCTGATTTTAAAAATGGACTAATTTTTGAGCGTAAAAATCATTTATGGAAAATAGTAGAATTTCAACATGTGAAGCCTGGGAAAGGACCCGCATTTGTTAGAACAAAAATTAAAAATATTAGAACGGGACAGGTTTTAGAAGAGACTTTTAGATCTGGTGAAAAGATTGAAGTAGTTAGAATTGAAGCGAGAGATTTTAATTATTTGTATAATGATGGTACAAATTATATTTTCATGGACAATGAAACTTATGAACAAACTGAATTGAGCAAAGCTCAAGTTTTCGATGTTTTGGGATTTCTAATTGAAAATACACCTACAACCATAGCATTTAATGGGGAAGAACCCATTGAGGTGCGAATTCCCCAACACATGAGTATGAAAATTGCACAAACTGACCCTGGAGAAAAAGGAAATACTGCACAAGGTGGAACCAAACCAGCCACTTTAGAAACTGGCGTTACCATTCAAGTGCCATTGTTTGTGCAAGAGGGTGAGATAGTACGAGTTGATACTAGAGATAAAAGATATATTGAACGCGTAAAGTCTTAAAGGGGTATTTCAATGTTGCAAGATAAAATTAAATCACTAATACATATCATCGAAGGAACAGAAATTAATGAAATCGAAGTTTCTTCATTTTGGGGTGCACAAAAAATACGCCTACAAAAAAATCATAATTTAGATATCCAAACGACGGTTCAATCTACCGGAAATACAGAACAACAAACTCCATCAAATGTGACACCTGCTTTAAAGCCGATTCAAGTTAACCCCGAACCACTCTCATCAGAAGATACAGAAGTTGAATCAGTGTCTCCCCGTTCTGTTGAAATTATTGCACCATTGGTTGGAACTTATTATCAATCGACTAAACCTGGTGCTTCTGCATTTGTCAAAGAAGGTGATACTATTCAAGTTGGTCAAATTATCTGTATTATTGAGGCTATGAAAATATTCAATGAAATTGAAGCAGAAGTTTCAGGGAAGGTTCTCAAGGTAATTGTTAATGACTCATCACCTGTTGAGTATGGACAGGCGTTGATGTTAGTAGAACCCAGCTAATGTATAAAAAAATATTAATTGCAAACCGAGGTGAAATTGCACTTCGTATTATACGTGCATGTCGCGAATTGAATATAAAAACAGTTGCCGTATATTCTATAGAAGATGAACTATCTCTGCATACTAAATTTGCTGACGAAGCTATTTGTATTGGTCCAGGACCAAGCGCACAGAGTTACTTAAGTATTCCAGCCATTATTTCAGCCGCAGAATTAACCAATGCTGACGCAATCCATCCAGGCTATGGCTTTCTTTCTGAAAATGCAAAGTTTTCCGCAATTTGCGATGAGCATAATATTGCATTCATCGGCCCACCAGCTGCTACCATTGATGGCATGGGTGATAAAGCATCCGCTAAAAAAACAATGTTATCCGTTGGAGTTCCTGTTATTCCCGGTTCAGATGGAATATTGAATTCAGCTGACGAAGCAAAAATATTAGCTAAAGAAGCAGGGTATCCTATTATGTTAAAGGCAACTGCTGGTGGTGGAGGCAGAGGGATGCGCCTTGTAAAATCAGAAGATGAGCTTCAAAATGCATATGATTCAGCTCAATCAGAATCTGTAATTGCATTTAATAATGGTGATTTATATTTAGAGAAATTTGTAGAAGAGCCAAGGCACATTGAGGTTCAAATCTTGGCAGATACCAGCGGAAATATTGTAACTTTGGGTGAGCGAGAATGTTCAATTCAACGCCGCCATCAAAAACTAATTGAGGAATCTCCATCAGTAGCTGTCACACCTGAAATTCGAAAGAAAATGAGTGAAGCTGCCATAAAAGGCGCGAAGGCTGTTAATTATGTAGGTGCTGGAACCATTGAATTTTTATTAGATAGGTATGGTGATTTTTTCTTTATGGAGATGAATACACGTATTCAAGTTGAACATCCCGTTACTGAAATGGTAACCGGCGCGGATTTAATCAAATTGCAAATTCTTTGTCATGCAGAAGTCCCACTTCCAGATTGGATGAATAATCTCACTTTGAGAGGTCATTCAATTGAATGCAGGATTAATGCAGAGGATCCAGATAAAAAATTCAGACCTTCACCGGGAACTATTGAAAGTTTTCATATGCCGGGTGGTATGGGGATTAGGGTTGATACTCATGTCTATGCCGGCTATCGAGTACCTCCTACTTATGATTCAATGATTGCAAAACTGATTGTGCATGCTCCAACCAGACAAGAGGCCATAAGTCGAATGGTAGGTGCATTAGATGAGTGTGTCATTGAAGGAATTAAAACTGCTATCCCTTTTCAAAAACAAATACTTTTAGATGAAAATTTTAAAGCAGGCAATTTTACAACTACATTTTTAGAAACATTTAATTATAAGAAAAAAGAAGATTTATGAACATTCCAGAAAATTTAAAATATTCACCTGAACATGAATGGATAAAAGTTGATGGTGATTGTGCATACATTGGCATTACTGATTTTGCTCAAGGTGAGTTGGGAGATATTGTTTTTGTTGAATTTCCTGAAATTGGAGATTCATTTTCCATTGGAGATGTTTTCGGTACGGTTGAGGCTGTAAAAACAGTTGCAGATTTATTTGCACCCATTTCAGGTGAGGTAATTGAAATTAACGATTCTTTAGAAGACTCTCCTGAATTAATTAATACCGATGCTTATAATGATGGATGGATTATTAAATTAAAAGTTACTAATCGAGATGAGTTTGACACTTTACTTGACGCAACAAGTTATAAAGGACTACTCTCTTAATGCATTACATCCCCTGTACTGACGAACAAGAAAAAGAGTTATTGGGTGAAATTGGCATTTCAAACTTTAATGATTTAGTTAAAATCATACCTGAGAACCTTCGCTTAAAAGATGATATAGGTGTGGGTGATGCCTTATCCGAATTTGAATGTGAGAATGCAGCAAAATCATTAATCTCTAATAATAAAATTGCATCTGAAAATCTTTGCTTTCTTGGCGGTGGTGTTTATGATCATTTTGTACCGAAAGCTGTTGATGCAATTGCAGCTAGATCTGAATTTTATACTGCATATACTCCATATCAAGCTGAAGTGAGTCAGGGTACTTTGCAATACCTTTATGAGTTTCAGACCATGATTTGCGAACTGAGTGGAATGGATGTTGCAAATGCATCACTATATGATGGTGCTTCTGCAGTTGCTGAGGCATGCTCCGTAGCATTATCATCAACGCGAAATTCAAAAATTGCCATCTCAAAAACAGTAAATCCAAAGTACTCTGCCGTAGTTGAGACCTACTTGCAAAACCGTGGCGTAGAAATTATTTATATTAATGAAGAAAATGGAAAAACTCAATATTCTGAAATTTTAAATCATTTGACTGGATTGGCTGCTGTTGTGATTCAATCTCCCAATTATTACGGTATTGTAGAGGATTTGACAGTCTCAAAAACACAGCTCAATGAAACTAAAGCACTTCTTATTGCGGTAAGTGATCCTGTTTCATTATCTATTATTAAATCTCCTGGTGAATGTGGTGCTGATATTTATGCAGGAGAGGGTCAATCATTGGGAAATTATATGTCTTATGGCGGGCCATTTATTGGGTTGCTTGCCGTAAAAAGTAAATTGGTCCGCAGAATGCCAGGTCGTATTATTGGCAAGACTGTTGATAGGGAGGGGAAAGAGGGTTTTGTCCTAACGCTTCAAACCCGAGAGCAGCATATCCGCCGTGAAAATGCAACCTCTAATATATGTACAAATCAAGGTCTTATTGCACTAAGAGCCACAATTCACATGTCCTTATTGGGTAAAGCGGGCCTTCCTGCCTTAGCTAAAGTATGCTATGATAAGGCACAGTATTGTGCTAATGAAATCAGTAAAATTAATAACATTTCACTTCCTTTTGGGAATGAGTTCATTAAAGAGTTTTCTATAAGTGTTAGCACCTCAGCTAAAGAGTTGAAGCAGAAAGCAGCCCAACAATCAATTTTCATAAACACACTTGATAATGATAATTCAGATTCATTAATCCAAATTTGTGTGACAGAAAAAAGAACCATAGAAGAGATTGACACCTTAATTGAATTTTTAAAATCCGCATGACTACTTTTTCTCAATTAGAAAAAATACTGTCTACGAAACGATGTGGAGCATTTGCTTTGATTGATCCGGACATTAAAAATGATGGAAATTTAGCTGACACTGTTAAAAAGATTAATCAAAGTGGATTTGATGCAATATTGGTGGGCGGAAGTCTAATTCTCGATAATAATTTTGATAATCGCATTGATTTCATAAAGAAGAATACTCAACTTCCTGTTATCATTTTCCCGGGTTCATCAAAACAATTATCCGGTAAAGCTGATGCTATATTATTCTTATCACTTCTCAGCGGAAGAAACCCACAATATCTTATTGGAGAGCATGTTGAGTCTGCACCGGTGATACATAGTTTAGGTCTTGAGCCAATCCCAACGGGCTATATCTTATTGGATGGTGGAAGCCGTACCTCAGTTGAAATAATAAGTAACACCATACCTCTACCAATGGACAAAGTGGATATCATTTTAGCGCATGCATTAGCAGGACAATATCTTGGAAATAAATTTATCTTTTTGGAATGTGGAAGTGGGGCTTTAAACCATGTCTCTACTACAATTATTGAAACACTTTCAAAGCGTCTTGATATTCCAATTATTGTTGGCGGTGGAATTACGAATGCAACATCTTCTAAGTCAATTGCCAATGCTGGTGCTAGATTTATTGTAGTAGGAACCCATATTGAAAATGGAGCATCAATTGAAGAATTAAGAGAAATAACATCTTCTATTTAACTGCCAAATGAAACAGTTTACAA
>JABHHG010000033.1 GCA_018671635.1 Fidelibacterota bacterium
TAATACTTTTTCTTCTTTCATCATATGGGGCCCCAATTCAGATAATAATTCTTTAAATATTCTTGCAATCTCCACTGTTTCATGATGTCGTTCACCATGGACATGTGCCACTTTTTCAATAAACTGAGCTGTAATTGGGCCTTTCTCATTTATATATCTATGATGTGTTTGAATAATATAGGTGACCAATTCATCTAACTCAAGAGATTGATAATCTATTTTTTCACCTTCAATTTTATTTACCTCATTTAATTCGCTGATGATTGATTCAATATCAATGTCTTGTGCTAAACAAGCTACCTGAAGAGTTTTATTCCCTCCACAGCAAAAGTCTAATCCATATTTTTGGAAAATACTGGCTACTCTTATATCTTCAGCAACAATGCTTCCTATTGTAATATCTTTATTAATTTTCATATCGTTCCTCTCTTCTATGGGTTTCTAAATTCAGCTTTAGGTCCTAAATAATACCACCAATTCAATATTGTACAAAGTGCATAGAAAACTGCAAATCCATACATAGCTAATTCTGGAGTTCCTGAGCTCATATTTTCACCAATCACTTTAGGTATAAGAAATGCGCCATAAGCTGCCACGGCAGATGTCCAACCTAAAACTGGGCCTGTCTGCTCTTCATTAAATACCATGGAAATAGTTTTAAAAGTGGAGCCATTTCCTATCCCGGTAGCAGTGAATAAAATAACCAATAAAATAAAAAATGGAATAAAATATTCTTGAGGCATAGCTGATTGATAGGCTAACTTTGCATAGTAACCCACACCAATTACAGAAAATATCATAACAATAGATACCCATTGAGTAACGATGGCGCCACCCATTTTATCTGCAATTTTCCCACCAATAGGACGAATTAATGCACCAATAAAGGCACCCACCCAAGCAAACATAAATGTAGCTGGACCTTCTGGGTTTGCCATAGTATGTGTCATAACACCATCCACAATAATGTGTTTTACACCAAAAATAAATTTGATAGATAATCCTACTGCAGCAGAAAACCCAATAAATGAACCAAATGTCATTGTATAAATGATGGTCATAATCCAAGTATGCTTATGTTCAAAAATTTTAAATTGTCTTTCTAAGTTTGATTTAATTTCTATCGGTGATAATGATTTCATTAAAAATACTGTAACAGAAACTACAGATGGGAGTACAATCCATTTTAACCAAGTAATATTTTTGAATGTGAGTATGAAATAAAGTCCTGCTGCTGCAGTAATGAAGCTAATGAGTAAAAGCCAAGCTATCCTACCCATAGATACCAATGGTGATTTTAAATTGGGGGTTATATTCTCTGTTTTAATATTATCCATTTTACTCCAACCGAAGAATGCCAATGGAATAAGCCACAGCATCCACAGCCATCCTGCATTTGCTAACCAAGTTTCAGATCCTTCCATAATCCGATTAAAGATGGTGCCACTATTGGCTGACAAAATCATAGAATCTCCGCTGAGAGAACCTAGAATAGGAATAGTCATTACCAACGGTACCAATATTTGCATAGTGGTTACGCCAAAATTGCCCAATCCTGCATTCATACCTAAGGCATAACCTTGCATCCTTTTCGGATAGAAGAAACTGATATTGCTCATGGATGAAGCAAAATTTCCGCCACCAAATCCTGATAAGAAAGCCAAAATCTGAAAAACCCATAATGAGGTATTCTTATCTTGTAAAAATATAGCCGAACCCATGGCTGGAATCATCAAAAGTGCAGTAGTAAAGAAAATAGTATTCCGACCTCCAGCTAGACGAATGAAGAAAGAACTGGGAATCCGAAGAGTGGCTCCTGTAAGTCCCGCAATTGCCGTTAAGGTGAAGAGTTCCTCTTGAGAAAACGGGAAGCCCAAATTCTTCATTTGAACCGTAATAATACCCCACATGAGCCATACAGCAAACCCCACCAATAGACTCGGAATGGATATCCACAAATTTCGTTTGGCAATTTTTTTTCCGGTTGACTCCCAAAATTCTTGGTTCTCAGGATCCCATTTAATCAAATCTGTCATTTTATTTCCTACTTTAACAATTCTTTAATTTTTATTCTAAATCAGATAATAATTCCGGTGCCCTTGCTTTCATCATTCTTCTGGCAACGATGTGGAGCCAAAGCAAACATATTATAGATAGGGCAAAAAAGAACATCCAGGTGGTTGTCCATAATCCGGTGGACTTTAACAAATATCCAAATATAACAGGACAAATAAAACCGCCTAATCCGCCAACTACACCAACAACTCCCCCAACAACACCTACATCATTGGGGAAATATTCTGGAATAAATTTATAAACAGCTGCTTTTCCAACCCCCATCATGATACCAATAATGAAAACGAAAAAAGTAAATATCCATACATTAGCTTGAAAAAATATATGAGTAACTCCACGAGCTAATAATTGTTTTTTCTCAACAGAATCCCCCACTTTTATAATGGGCTCCTGCCAAAAACTATTTTTAGGGAAAACCAAAATATTGGGTTCTATGTCCAATAAATTAACATTTGATTTATTACGGAATTGATACACTTCTTGATTTACAGTAATTGAGGATTCAGAAATTGCTGTAACAATACCTGGGGTTTTGGCCATAATACCTTCACCGGGTGATTGAATTTCCATCCTAGGAATAATGACCAATGCTGTGGAAATAATAATAGTACTTAAAACTATATACATCACCAATCGAGCACCGAACTTATCAGACATCCACCCACCTACTGCACGAATCACCCCGGATGGTAAACTGAAAATAGCGGCCATCATTCCTGCAGTTGTGACAGACATGGTATAAACATTAACATAATAAGGAATTAACCACTGCGCCAAGGCTACAAAACCACCGAAAACGAGAAAATAATAAAGTCCAAATCTCCAAACACGTACTTCTTTTAAGGGCGCCAGCCGCTGAGGAAGTGTTTTGACAGAATTTCCCTCTACTATTTTTGAGTAAGTAGTTAAATAGAAAATAACTGCCATAATCATCAATACTAATGCATATATTTTTGGCATCATTCTCCATGTATCTAAATTTGCTCCATTACTTGAGAGATATTTTAATATAATTGGTGCCCCCATACTTGTAATGGCTGCGCCTGCATTACCTGCCCCAAATATCCCCAAAGCCATCCCTTGTTTTTCTTTTGGAAACCAGGTAGATATATATGCAATACCTACAGCAAAAGATGCACCACTTATACCAAATCCAAGACCAGCAACGATGAATTCATTGAATGAATTGGCAGCGCTCATAAAATAGGTTGCAACTGATGCTACTATCATGAGTATGGTAAATATAATTCTACCACCATATTTATCAGTCAAAATCCCAACAGGTAAACGAACAACTGCACCGGTAAGTACTGGAACTCCAATTAACCATCCTATTTGAGCTTTATCCCAATCATATAGACCATTATCAACCAAATAGGTAATTAGTACACCATTCATCATCCATACAGCAAAACATATGGTAAATGCAATGGTACTCATTGTGAGAACTATATTGGCTTTTGCTTTATTAGATTTCATAACCATAACTTTTGAGTCTAAAATGAATCATACTTTATTTTTAGATATTTTTGGTGTACGAATAGTTTTTCGATTCCAGTTCCATCTCACAACTTGATTTTTTCGCCATAAATATGGATTTGGTACAACTAACACATGGACCAACCTTGTAAATGGGAATAATAAAATAATTGAGTATGCACTGATTATATGTAGTTTTATGGCCCACGGCAAGGGTGATACGTACAAAATATCTGGATTAAGGAATATAATTGATTTTAAATATGGTACTAATGAAGCTGCAAACCAACTTGAACCCCATCTACAGAAAAAAGCAGTATATATACCTGTAATGACTTGAATTGATAAAAGACCCAATACCCACCAATCTGCCTGTGATGTAACAATCTTTATTTTTTTTTCTGTCTTTCGGCGAATAATAATATTTATTAATCCTATGAGGGTGAGCAAACCAAAAATAAACACAGCAACTTCCATTATATATAGACGGGCGGGGACACTATTCCACCAAAGGACTGTTTCAGGTAGTAAAAACCAAATAAAATGTGCTGCCAAAACAGAAATAATTCCATAGTGA
>JABHHG010000063.1 GCA_018671635.1 Fidelibacterota bacterium
CATTCTTTTTTAATGAAAATCTCGAAGTAATTTACCCGCTGTATATTATTCAAACTTAATGCAATACCCTGGGAGTAAATCAATTCGATGAAATTAGATACAGTAAAAGAGATTGCTGAAAACTTAGATGAAATTCATGTATTCTCAGATCTTTCAGAGGAAGAATTAGAAAAAGTTGCAAATCTTTGTACTCCCAGGACTTATCCTAAAAATAGCATGATAATTTTAGAGGAAGAGTTTGGTGATACTGTGTTTGGAATTATTGGGGGTACGGTAAAAATTACCCGCGTGAATGATGAAGGTAAAGAAGTAATCTTAGCGCTTTTGGGACAAGGTGAACTTTTTGGTGAACTGGCTGTTCTTGATGGAGAAGCTCGTTCAGCGAATGCGTTAGCACAAGAAAAATGTTTGCTTTTGGCATTTCCTAAAGGTGAATTTTTAAATTTACTAAAGACTAATTTTAAAATCAGTTTTGCCCTTATGGGTGAATTAGCCAAAAGATTAAGAAAGTCTGATCAACAAATAGAGGCATTGTCATTATCTGATGCGGAACATCGAATTGGCGTTTCAATTTTAAATCTTGCTGAAGATATGGGAATAATCAAAAAAGGCCAAGTGACTATTGAGAAATTGCCTTTTCAACAAGATATTGCAAACATGGCAGGAACTTCACGCGAAACAGTTTCAAGAGTATTGACCATGTTTGAAGAAAAAAGTATGATAACTAAGGAAGGTCATACGCTAGTAATTCCGGATTACCTTTTCTTTAAGAGACTCTTCGGAAAAAATCTCTAAACTCCTCAGAATAATACCTCCAATATAATTAAATTTTGCCCATGTATTCAGAGATTATACAAGGTGTACGCGGGCGAAAACGACGTTTTATAGCGAGAGCTATAACACATGTGGAAAATAATACAGAAATTTCTTCAAAATTATTATCTGAATTATACCCAGAAACAGGCTCAGCCTACCGTATTGGAATTACGGGACCTCCCGGCGCAGGAAAAAGTTCACTCACCGATAAGTTAATTCAAAATTATAGAGAACAAGATAAAACGGTTGCCGTTATTGTCATTGATCCTACCAGTCCATTTTCGGGTGGTGCTATCTTGGGTGACCGCATTCGAATGATTCGGCATTATAATGATAAAGATGTGTACATCAGAAGTATGGCAAGTCGAGGAGGTCATGGAGGTTTGGCACAGGCCACACAAGAAGTAGGTGATATCTTAGATGCTGCAGGTTTTGATATTATTCTCTTTGAGACGGTAGGGGTGGGGCAAGTTGAGTTAGATGTAATTCAAACATCCGATACGGTGGTGGTGTTATTGGTTCCCGAATCGGGTGATGATATACAGATGATGAAAGCAGGCTTGATGGAAATTGCAGATATATTTGCTATCAATAAATCCGATCGTCCTGGTTCAAACAAATTGTATATATCCATAATAAATATGCTTTCGGGAATGCCCCATGATGAAATGACATGGATTCCTAAAGTGGTGAAAACGGTAGCACTAAAAACTGACGGAGTAAGTGAACTTGTGGATAATATCCATGAACATGGTGATCATATTAAGCGAACGGGTTTATGGAATCAAAAAATGGTGGATCGCTATGCAAAGCAAGTGAGAGAGTTGATCCTCAATAAGCAAGATGAAGTCTTTTGGGATAAACAGAATTGTAATATTTTAGATAAAGAATTAGCCCTTGCCCATGAAAAAAGAAAATCCCCTCAAGAATTAGCAGAATCACTCTATAGCAATGACTGAGGATATGCCGTTTTGGGACCATGTCGAAGAGCTGAGATGGCGATTACTCAAGTCAATAATTGCGATTGTAATGGGGGCCATCCTAACCCATTCGTTCTCAGATCAATTACTTGCAAAATTAATTGAGCCCAGCGCCAATCTTAATTTTCCATTAAATCTACAGGTTTTAAAAGTAACATCCATGTTTATGGTTAAAGTGGGAATGGCATTAATGGGTGGAATTATTATTGCACTCCCCATAATTTTTTATCAAACTTGGTGTTTTATATCCCCTGCATTTAAGGAATCCCATAATTCATCTGTCATTTTTATAGTGGGATTCTCCACATTATTTTTTGCAACCGGTTTGATGTTTGGATATAAAATTCTAATTCCCTTTAGTTTACAGTTTTTTACCTCGATGACCTCAAATGTGGTGGCTGTAGATTATAATTTCACATTAGATGGATATTTGATTTACGTTATGTGGCTATTGTTCGCATGTGGATTAATTTTTCAATTACCCATCATTACTGTAATGGGAACAAAAATTGGAATTCTAACGCCACCCTTTTTACGACATTATCGAAAATATGCTATTGTTTCATTTCTAATTGTGGGTGCATTATTGACTCCACCGGATCCGTTAAGCCAATTACTCATTTTTATTCCACTCGTCCTACTTTATGAATTTAGTATTTTCGTGAGTTGGATATTCATCAAGAAGTAATGAAATCTTTATTAAATAAATTATCAACCTCGATTCAACCAGAAATGATTGAGTTTAATCGTACATTTAAAACATCCCTCAATTCGGAGGTGAAACTTATTAATACGGTTATTGGGTATATATCTCGCAAAAAAGGGAAGCAATTACGGCCTCGCCTGTGTTTACTATCTGCAAAAATGTGTGGAGAAATTACTCCGCTCACCTATAAGGCTGCGGCACTCATTGAAATGATTCACGTAGCCACACTGATTCATGATGATGTGGTAGATGAAGCAGATCTTCGTCGAGGATGGCCATCAGTTAATCGAATATGGAAGAATAAAATCTCAATATTAGTGGGTGATTTTATGTTCTCCAAAGCATTATCCAATATGATAACATTACGAAATTTTGATGCATTAGAAATTTTATCCTCCACTGCAGAGCGATTAAGTCAGGGAGAAATCCTACAAATTGAAAAGGCATTAAAGAAAGAAATGACTGAGGGAATCTATTACCGTATGGTGAGAGATAAAACGGCGTCTCTATTTTCTGCATCTTGCCAAATTGGTGCCATCACTACGAATGCATCTGTAGAACAACAGAAAGCTATGGCAATTTTTGGTGAAAAACTGGGCATTGCATTCCAAATACGTGATGACTTATTTGATATTATGGGAACGGTTGACGCCATTGGTAAACCCATTGGATTTGATGTGAAAAAAAATATGTTAACATTGCCTTTAATTCATATATTTGAAACGGTTGGGAATAATCAAAAAAAATCAATTCAGAGAAAATTAAAACAGTATGCGTCATGGAAAGATATTTTATCTATTAGAAAGTTAGTTAAAAAGCATGGCGGTATTGATTATGCCACCCAGCAAATGGAGAGAATTTCTAATGAAGCCATGGATGCGTTAAATATTTTCCCTGATTCTGAATATAAGGACGCCCTCATTGATGCGGTAAAATTTAATTTGGGTCGTGAATCATGAGCCCAAAGTTTACCTTTAAAAGACGGAAGAAGATTAGAAAAAAACGGTTAGCCACGAGACATAATCGAATAATGACATTGGCCAATAGTATTAGTATTAGTCGAATATTCTTGGCAGTTCCGTTAGTTTATATCCTTAATATATTTTCTGTTGAAACCCAAGAAATGGCCTATGCGGTTTGGGGAATTATCCTGCTTATTGTGCTCACTGATTTTTTGGATGGCTATGTGGCACGAAAGACGGATGAAATTACCAATTTTGGCAAAATAATTGACCCGGTTGCAGACAAGATTTGTTTGGTCGTGGTACTCACATTCCTCATATTTGAATATAAATTACCCTTTCTCATATTCTTTTTACTATTATCAATTCGAGATGTTTATCTCATAATCATTGGTGTGTACCTCATTAATGTGCAGGAAGAAGTATTTCAGTCTAATTGGACAGGTAAATGGTTTTTGGGAATATCTACTTTAATGATGAGTACTTTTATTTTTCCTGCGCCTGAATGGGTGAGGTGGGGATTATACAGTATATCACTATTATTAATGGCTGTGAGTACATGGCAGTATTCCAATCGATATCATCGATATTTTAAGGAATTAGAATTATAATGTTCTCATTCTTCAAAAAGACTTTTGGTGGACTTTCTAAAACGCGGAAGAAGCTAGCCAATGCAGTTTCGGGTTTAACGGGTAAATCCTATTTAGATGCGGATGATATTGAGCTATTAGAAGAATCTCTTTTGCAGGCAGATTTGGGCTGGCAAATTGTTGAGACTATAATAGAAGAATTGCAGGATTCAGGTAAAAAAGACTTATCTTGGGATCAACGCTTTATGCAGACCATGACGTCTCAATTAGAAGGTAAAGCAGATAAGCATCCATTAAAAAAGGTGATTGTACTCATCGGTATTAACGGAACGGGAAAAACTACATCCTCGGCAAAATTAGCAGGATATTTTTCTAGCAGCGGTGAGATAGTTACATTGGTGGCAGCAGATACATATCGCGCCGCAGCCGTAGAACAAATTAGGGAGTGGGCCACACGTTTAAAAATAAATGTAGTGGCCAACGAAGGTACAGCTGACCCTGCTGCTGTTGCCTATGATGGTGTGAACTCTGGCTTGGCAAAGAAAATAGACCGTATTATTGTGGATACAGCTGGTCGCCTCCATACATCGCCAAATTTGATGCAAGAGTTAGAAAAAATTAATCGGGTGATAAAAAAGATTACCGATGACATTTCGGTTCTTATTACCATTGACGCCAACACGGGGCAAAATGGAATTACCCAAGTGAAAGAATTCGGGAAGTATATTCCCATTGATGGGGTGATCTTAACTAAAATGGATGGCACAGCCCGAGGTGGTATTGCAGTACCCATCATGACGGAGTTAAATTTACCTATCTATTTTATGGGTGTAGGTGAGCAAGTGGATGATTTGATTCCATTTGATCGAGAGAGTTATTTAAAAGGCCTAATTGGCATAGAGGAAGAAGCATCGGTGTGAGTGAAAAGAAAAAAATATCATTAATTAGTTTAGGATGTTCTAAGAATTTGGTGGATTCTGAATTCTTAGTGGGTGGCTTGAAACAAGAAAGCTACACCTTTGTAGATGAGCCTAAAGACTCTGACATTGTGATTGTAAATACATGCGGATTTTTAGATAAAGCCAGAGAAGAGGGAGTAGATACTATTCTTGAAGCCGGTGAATTAAAGGCTGCTGGGGATATTGAATCCTTAGTGGTAATGGGCTGTTTCTCTGAACGATTCGGTACAGAACTTCGCCAAGAGCTGCCTGAAGTGGATGAATTTTTTGGCACCACTGATCACAAAGAAATTATATCCTATATTACGGGAAAAGATTTCTCAAAAAATGACCCTGATTTTCAGCGATCATTATTAACCCCTAATCACTATGCTTATCTGAAGATTGCAGAAGGTTGCGATAATGGTTGTGCCTTTTGCTCTATCCCACTTATGCGTGGACTTCAAAAGAGTCAGCCCTTAGAGTGGAATCTGATGGAAGCCCGTCGATTAGCCAAGCAAGGCGTGAAAGAATTATTAGTTATTGCCCAAGACTCTACGTCTTATGGCTGGGATTTAGACCCTAAATCATCTCTGCATGAAATGATGTATGCCCTAGATGAGATTGATGGATTTGAGTGGATTCGTTTACATTATGCACACCCGGCACATTTACACCGTGATATGATTAAGGCATATAGTGAATTTAAACATGTAATTCCATATATCGATATGCCTGTTCAACATGGTTCTGATAGAATGTTGAAACTCATGCGTCGTGGCCTGAAATCAGAGGGTATAAAGACCCGTATTACAGCATTGCGTGATGTGAATTCTGAGATTGCTATTCGTACATCTATCATCGTGGGGTTTCCTGGTGAGACGGATGAAGACTTTCAGCAATTAATGGACATGATAGAAGAGGTTCAGTTTGATCGATTAGGCGTATTTACCTATTCTGAAGAAGAAGGTACAACAGCAGCAGCAGATATGAAAGATGACGTCCCACGACATATTAAAGAAGAGCGTTTAGATGCTATTATGATGGCACAGCAATCTATAAATTTAAAAAATAATCAAGGATTAGTGGGGGAGACGGACAAGGTGATTGTAGATAAATCTACCGACGATGGGTGGATTATTGCTCGTTCATACAGAGATGCACCTGAAATTGATAATTATGTACGCATAAAGGGTAAGCATACAGAAGGTGAATTTCTAAATGTGAAGTATACTGAAGCATTTGAGTATGATTTAACTGCAGTGATTATAAATGAGTAAACTTCCATTTAAAGTATTGGGGATTGAACATGTTGCCCTTGCGGTAAAAGATGTAGATGCACCTTCAAATCTTTTTGGTTCATTGTTAGGTATTGAACATACTTCAAGTGAAGAAATTATGGATCA
This sequence comes from Fidelibacterota bacterium, assembly GCA_018671635.1. Taxonomy (GTDB): domain Bacteria; phylum Fidelibacterota; class Marinisomatia; order SCGC-AAA003-L08; family D37C17; genus JABHHG01. Next base: position 6,399 of record JABHHG010000063.1, read on the forward strand.
GAAAGTAAACACACATATTTTTGATACGACTTACGGTAAAATAGAACTGTTAAATCCCATCTCAGATGATTCTCCCATATCTAAATTTTTAGAAAATCGTGGTGAAGGTATTCATCATATTGCATTCAAAGTAGACAAGCTACAGCGAGCACTAGATTATTTAAAAGATAATGGAATTCAATTGATTGATGAAACGCCAAAAATTGGAGCAGAGGGTCTCCTTGTAGCTTTTTTACACCCTAAATCTACCTATGGGGTGCTAATAGAGCTTTGCCAACAACCATAGCTTTTGTGACTTACATCACAAGGTAAAATAATTACTCTTCTTTATAGACTAAATTTTTAAAGTCTTAACTTTTAATTTCAGGCAAACATTCCACTATTCTAGGAATCAAGTAATTAACTAATTCCTAATCTTCCTTAAATTCTCCTATGGACGTAAAGGAAATTTTATCTCAAATCCCCAGATCACCTGGGGTATATTTTTACCGAAATGATAAAGATGAAATTATCTATATTGGTAAGGCCAAGATATTGCGTAATCGGGTACGTTCATATTTCCAAAAGAGTAAGCATGTAGATGTAAAAACCCAGGTAATGGTGAAACATATTGCCCATATTGATTGGTTGGTGGTGCGCGATGAGGTAGAAGCATTACTCACTGAAGCTAACATGATCAAAGAACATCGCCCCCGATATAATGTGCTCCTAAAAGATGATAAAACGTTTCCCTATGTACGTATATCCAATGAACCATATCCGCGTGTAGAGATTATTCGAGCCAAGCATTTAACTAAAGACAAGCATACCTATTTTGGCCCCTATACGGATGCAGGCTATCTGCGTGAGTTACTACGGTCATTGCATAAGATATTTCCCATTCGAACCTGTAATTACTATATAGATACTACCTCTATTAAACAGAAGAAAGTATCGGTATGTTTGGATTATCATATTAATAGATGTGAAGGCCCATGTGAGGGATTGGTCAGTGAAACTCACTATGGAGAAATGATTCATCAGATAAAGCAATTCTTGAAGGGGAGAAATGATAATATTAAGAAACACTTAAAAGATGCTATGACCCTAGCTAGCGATGAGATGCGTTTTGAGGATGCGGGCCACTATCGTGACCAATTTCAGGCGATTATAGTATTTACTCAACGTCAAAAGCTTCTCTCTCAAGATTTTATGGACCGTGATATTCTAGCTGTTTCGGCAGAATTATCATATGGAGTTGGTGTGCTTATGCGTATTCGGAATGGACACTTAATTGGTCGTGAAAAGTTTCAGTTAAAAATAGCTGATGCAGATAATACTCCAGTGATTATGAGTCAATTCTTCACCCAGTACTATAATGCTACGGCCGACCTCCCTAAAGAAATCCTATTAGATACTCCTATAGAAAATATAGAGCAGTTAGAAAAATGGCTTACCAGTGAAAAAGGGAGTAAGGTAAATATTTTGGTGCCAGAGCGTGGTGAAAAGAAGAGACTGGTAGATACCTGTGTAAAAAATGCTGAGCTCCATTTGGCCAGTATCCGATTTAAGAAAATTAAACGGAAAGAGCATATACCTAAAATGGTTGCCCAGTTAAAAGAGGATTTGGGCTTAGGTGCGCCACCTCGGCGGATTGAGGCATTTGATAATTCAAATATTCAGGGGGCACATCCAGTGGCCGGAATGGTCTGTTTTATAGATGGAAAACCCCGAAAGTCAGAGTATAGAAAGTTTAATATTAAAACAGTGGAAGGAATTGATGATTTTGCATCCATGCGAGAGATAGTGGGACGACGATATAAGCGAGTATTGGATGAGAAGAAGTCACTTCCTGATTTAATTTTAATTGATGGCGGAAAGGGTCAGCTCTCAGCCGCAAAGTCTGCATTAGATGTATTAGGTCTAGGATATGTACCGGTTATTGGACTTGCTAAGCGTTTAGAGGAAGTATTCAAACCAGATATCCCTGAGCCACAGAATATTCCCAAATCATCTCCAGGATTACATCTATTGCGTCAACTAAGAGATGAAGTGCATCGTTTTGCTATAACGTTTCATCGGTCTAAAAGAGACAAGACAATGACATTGTCTATGTTTGAAGATATCCCTGGTATGGGAAAGAAGCGAGTTCAGAAGCTATGGGAAGTATTTGAATCACTAGAAGATATAAGATCTGCATCTGTAGATGAAATTAAGGATAAATGTGGGTTTTCAGAGCTTCTAGCAGAAGCTATTTTAAATAAAGTCAGTAATATTAACTAAATCACTTTTCCAATTTACTTTTTTTGAATTTTTCAACCTTTGGGCGTATTACAAATTGACAGTATGGTGCATTGGGATTGTTTTTAAAATAGTTATGGTGATAGTCCTCAGCGGTAGAATAATTAGCAATGGGACTGATTTCAGTGACGATACGGCTATCTAAACCTAAATGGGTGTCTGCATGTTTCTTTGATGCTTGGGCTGATTGATGTTGGGCCTCTGAATGATAGTAAATTACCGATCGATATTGAGTACCAGAATCTGCACCTTGTCGGTTGAGGGTGGTGGGGTCATGGGTCGTCCAGAAAACATCTAAGAGTTGGCTAAATGATACAATATTTTCATCAAATTCTATTTGGCAAACTTCTGCATGACCCGTATTACCGCCACAAACCTCTTCGTAAGTGGGATTCTCAATTGCTCCACCTGCATACCCAGGTTCAACTGATATGACTCCAGGGATGGACTGAAATATAGCCTCCACACACCAAAAACATCCTGCCCCAATCGTTGCAATTTCCATATTACTCCTTTAATTAAAGGTAAATTTTACTTCGAATCTCGTTGATAAACAACTAAATGATATAAATTTATTTCACAATAAGGCAGAAATGTCATTTTATTTTACTAAGGAGGATATGTAAATTATAGGTCATTATGGCAGAGTTTAAATTACATTCTCAATTCAAACCTATGGGAGACCAGCCTGAAGCGATTAAGCAACTCTCAGAGGGAGTGATGCGTGGCGACCGAGATCAGGTCCTCTTGGGTATTACCGGTTCAGGTAAAACCTTTACCATGGCCAATGTTATTGAAAAAGTGCAAAAACCAACCCTCATTTTGAGCCATAATAAGACTTTGGCAGCCCAGTTATATGGTGAGTTCAAAGCGCTATTCCCCGAAAATGCAGTGGAATTTTTCATTTCATACTATGATTATTATCAACCTGAGGCGTATTTACCTGTTACCGATACATTTATTGAAAAAGATTTATCTATGGATGAGGAGATTGATCGTCTTCGCTTGAAGGCTACAACGTCGCTTATCGGCCGTCAGGATGTGATAATTATCGCGTCTGTTAGCTGTATTTACGGTATTGGTTCACCCGATTCATATCGCGCCATGTTGGTGCAAGTATATAAAGGGCAGACCTTAGACCAGAAATCATATCTGAAAGATTTGGTTAATATCCATTATAATCGGAATGATATGGTGTTAGAGCCAGGCACCTTTCGAGTTCGGGGGGATGTTATTGAGGTGTTTCCCAAGTATGATCAGTTTGCGGTTCGCATAGAATTATTTGGCGATGAGGTGGAGGCTATATATTCGTTTAATGTACTCACTGGTGAGCGATTGCAGGTGTTTGATGAATTTTGGGTTTATCCGGCTCGACATTTTGTAACCTCACGTGAAAACCTCCATCGTGCCATGGATGATATTCGGGGAGAGTTGATTCCCAGATTAGAACAATTGCGTGAAGATGGTAACCTTTTAGAAGCACAACGATTAGAGCAACGTACATTTTATGATTTAGAGATGATGTCTGAGCTGGGCTATTGTTCGGGGATTGAAAATTATTCTATGCATTTAGAGGGGCGTAAGCCGGGAGAACGACCCAGTACACTTATTGATTTCTTCCCCGATGATTTTTTGATGTTTGCAGATGAATCGCATGTATCAATCCCCCAAATTAGAGGGATGTATAATGGTGACCGTGCCCGAAAAATTAATTTAGTTGAACATGGATTTAGATTGCCCTCGGCTATGGATAATCGCCCCATGAAGTTTGAAGAGTTTGATGAAAGTATTAATCAACTCATTTATGTGTCTGCCACCCCCAGTGATTATGAGTTGGAAAAGTGTGATGGGGTTATCGTGGAGCAAGTTCTTCGACCCACAGGATTGTTGGATCCGAAAATTGTATTGCGTCCAACTGAGGGCCAAATCGATGATTTAATTGGTGAGGTCCGAAAAGTAGTGGCCAATAATGAACGTGTGCTTATCACCACCCTCACCAAGCGTATGGCAGAAGATTTAACCGATTATCTAAAAGGAGTGAATATTCGGGCCGAGTATATGCACTCTGATATTAAGACGGTTGAGCGAGTCAGTATTCTCCGTGGTTTGCGTATGCAAGAATTTGATGTGTTGGTAGGCATTAATCTTCTTCGTGAGGGTTTAGACTTGCCTGAGGTATCATTGGTTATTGTACTGGATGCTGACAAGGAGGGGTTTTTACGGTCCAAATCATCATTATTGCAGGTGTCTGGTCGGGCTGCCCGAAATGTGAATGGCCGTGTAATTCTTTATGGAGATAAGATTACTGCCTCCATGCAAAATTTAATTGATGAAACAGATCGCCGATTTAAAATTCAATCTGAGTACAACAAAAATAATGGCATTACGCCTAAAACTATATATAAATCGGTGGATGAAATCAAGTTAACTACCGCAGTTGCGGATGCCAAAGGTGAGTATATTGCTGAGGCGAAATTAAATATTGATGTTTCTACTTTAGATGGAATGGAAACGAAGGAAATTTTAGAACAGCTGAAGCGTAAAATGAAAAAATGTGCCAAGGAACTCCAATTTGAACAAGCGGCCATTCTACGTGATGAAATTGAGAAAATTGAAGGAACGTTGAAATGAAAATTAACACAAAAATACTCATTCTCGGAAGTGGTGGTCGTGAACACGCATTTGCATGGTCATTAGTCAATGATGAAAATGTAGCTACAGTTTATTGTTCTCCTGGAAATGGGGGCACCGATGCGATTGCGAAAAATGTAGATTTAGATGTGTCCAACCATCAATCCATTATAGAATTTGTTAAAACAAATAATATTGATTTAACTATTGTGGGCCCAGAAGCACCTTTGGCTGATGGCATTGTGGATAGCTTCCAAAAAGTGGGATTGCCTGTTTTTGGGCCAGACAAATATGCATCACAATTAGAGAGCAGTAAACTATTTGCACGTGATATGATGGCAGACTATAATGTTCCGAGTCCAAAGTATTATGCGTGTAAAAACAGAGATGAGGTAGATTTAGTTAAAGTAGCACTTGAACTGCCACTCGTATTAAAGGCTGATGGACTCGCCGCAGGAAAGGGTGTGATTGTATGCACCACTGAAGCCGAGTATGAGGCGGGACTCACTACCATGTTTGATAAAAATGCTTTCGGGGATGCGGGTGCAAAAGTATCTGTTGAGGATTGTTTGATTGGTGAGGAACTATCCGTGTTTGCCGTTTGTGATGGAGATGATTATGTAATTCTAAATACGGCGCAAGATCATAAACGTGCATACGATGGTGATAAAGGTCCCAATACAGGTGGAATGGGAGCATATTCACCCACACCTCTATCTACAGATGATATTATGGAAAAGACGAAATCGACTATAATTGAGCCCACATTGAAGGCTATGCGTGATGTGGGACATCCATTTGTAGGATTTTTGTATGTGGGACTTATGGTTGTGGATGGTGAGCCTTTTGTGATTGAATTTAATGTGCGTATGGGTGACCCTGAAACACAGGTGGTACTTCCATTATTAGAAACCTCCCTTTTTGAGTTACTGTGGAATGCAACCCATGGAAAAATTAAAGATTCAACGGTTAAAATTTCACAAAAGACTGCCGTAACAGTAGTGTTGGCCGCAGAAGGATACCCCAATTCTTATCCAAAAGGAATGGAGATTTCTGGTCTAGAGGATGATGGACTAGTCTTCCATGCGGGGACTAAAAAAGTGGATGATAAAATGGTAACCTGTGGGGGGCGTGTACTAAATGTTGTGGGTTTTGGTAATGATTTAAAGTCTGCAATTGATGATGCATATCGTATTGTAGAAGGTGTTAATTTTGAAGGTAAATTTTACCGTAAAGATATTGGTCAAAAAGGCCTCAATAGAGATTAGGAGGCAATATGAGTGTAGATTTAGATAAGATAAGGCGATCCGTAGGTATTATTGGTGAGTCCGGCTCAATTCAAGAAATGCTTGCCACCATTGGTCAAGTGTCCAATACCAATATTTTAGTCCTCATTACGGGTGATTCTGGCTCGGGTAAGGAAATGGTGGCTAAGGCGATTCATAAAAATAGTCGTCGTAAGTTTGAGAGTTTAGTAACCGTGAATTGTGCCGCAATTCCATCTGGAATTATTGAGTCTGAATTATTTGGTCACAAAAAGGGTTCATTCACAGGCGCTTCCGAAAATCGTAAAGGGTATTTTGAGGCTGCAGATAAAGGCACTATTTTCTTGGATGAAATTGGTGAGCTCCCTACTGAAACACAGGCAAAGTTATTGCGTGTTATAGAGCAAGGTGAGTTCCTCAGAGTAGGCGATACCAAAACCCAAAAGGTGGATGTTAGGATTGTGGCGGCCACCAACAAAAATTTAGCAGAAGAAGTGAGTAAAGGTAATTTCAGGCAAGACCTCTATTATCGATTAAAAACTGTAACGGTAAAAGTGGCTCCATTGAGAGATCATATGAGTGATATCTATTTGTATATTGAGCGATTTGGATTAGAATTTACCGCCAAGAATGACATCCCATTTAAGGGGTTTTCATCAGAAGCGATTGTTGTAATGAAAAAACATTCATGGCCAGGGAATATACGTGAGTTGAAAAATTCAGTGGAAAGCATGATTGTATTGAATCGGGGTGAGCGCATTACCGATACAATGGTCATAAAACATTTGGATTTAGATGAGTTTAATATGAATCCTAATTTACCGGTGTTTGTCAGTGATGACCCTGATAAAATGGAGCGAGAGTTGATTCTGAAGCAATTGCTCTTTTTACGACAGGATGTGAATGAATTGAAACAAATAATGGTTGGTCGTACTCCGTCGGTGGAAGAACCTATTCAGCCGGCAAATCCTGCATTATATTTACCGCCACCCACACCGTCTGAATTTGTGGATTATGGTGGGCGAACCAATATTGAGGATAGTTCTGCCACTGTAATTCAAGATGATGCCTTGGGGGAGCTAACCATGGATGAATTAGAGCATGAAATTATTGAGCGTACATTAGAAAAGTTTAAAGGGAATCGACGGAAAACGGCTCAATCATTGAATATTTCTGAACGAACGCTATACCGAAAGATTAACGATTATGGAATCAAGAAGAAATACCGTGATCAATAAGAAAATTATTTTCATGTTACCTCTGCTTATGGCTTGTGGAATTTATTCTATGAAGGGGACTATTCCTGCACATATTAAGAGTATTTCAATTTCACCCATAAAAAATGAATCGACTGAGTTTGCGGTAGTTGACTTAGTGGGGGAGTCTATAAACACTCAAATGATTTCTGAAAATATTCTCAAATTGACAGGGCAAGATGAGGCGCATAGTCAGTTAGATATTATCATAAAATCAGTGACGGATATGCCCTATACGTACTCATTGAATACAACTGAGAGTGAGCATGTTGATGAATGGAAAATTACCATTAGAGCACAGGTAACGTGGTCAGATTTAAAGAATGATGAGCTGTTAGTTGACCGTCAATTAAGTAGTTTTGGTATCTATGGTACCGGTGTTGACATCAGTAGCGATGGCATCGATAATGACAGTGATGGATTGACCGATGATGAAGATAGCGATGAGTTTGGTTCTCCACGTGAAAGTGCGGTTCGAATTGCCGTAGAAAAAATTACAGAATTAATTATTAATGAAATTACATCCACATGGTAAAGGAAAAGATGAATATTGCAAGAGTAAATAGAATTAGTGAATTCGATGGCCAAACGGTTCAATTGAATGGGTGGGTGTATAATTCACGTAGAAGTGGTAAAATTGGATTTTTAATGCTGCGGGATGGCTTTGGAATTATCCAATGTATTGTAGCGAAAAACGATGTGGGTGAAGATAAGTTTGAGGAATTCAAAAAAATAACCCAAGAATCATCATTGTCAATTGTGGGTGAGGTGGTAAAAAATGAGCGTGCGCCTGGCGGGTTTGAAATTATTACCGCTGATTTAACCATCCATCATATTAGTACTGATTATCCTATTTCACCGAAAGAACATGGCACAGACTTCTTAATGAATAATCGCCATTTATGGTTACGCTCAAAACGTCAACATTCCATTTTAAAAGTACGTCATGAAATCATCAAGGCCACACGTGACTTTTTTGATAGCCATGACTTCACCTTGGTAGATTCCCCTATTTTTACATCAAATGCTGCTGAAGGTAGTACCACTCTGTTCTCCACGGATTACTTTGAAGAACAGGCATATTTGAGCCAAACAGGACAATTGTATGGTGAGGCAAGTGCCATGGCATTTGGTCGACATTATAATTTTGGTCCAACCTTTCGTGCAGAAAAAAGCAAGACGCGTCGCCATTTAACTGAATTTTGGATGGTTGAGCCAGAAATTGCATTCTGTGAAATTGAAGAAGATATGGAATGGGCCGAAAGACTTATCCATTTTATTATTAAGCGAGTGCTTGAAAATAAGCGTGCTGAGTTGGATATTTTAGAACGAGATATTCCACAATTAGAAGAAGCCCTAAAGCCGTTCCCTCGAATCAGCTATACTGAAGGTGTAAATATGTTGAAAGAGGGCGGTATTGATTTTGAATGGGGTGATGATTTCGGTGCGCCACATGAAACCTTTATTGCTGAAAAATTTGAGCAACCCATTATTGTGCATCGTTTTCCAGCCGCAATTAAGGCATTCTATATGAAGCGTGACCCTGAAAATGAAAAGGTTGTGTTGGGTATGGATATCCTTGCCCCTGAAGGATATGGCGAAATTGTAGGAGGTTCTGAGCGTGAAACACGAATTGATGTACTTGAGGAGCGTATCGCTGAAGAGGGATTAAATCAAGAAGATTTTGATTGGTTTTTAGATTTACGCCGATTTGGATCTGTACCTCATTCTGGTTTCGGTATGGGCATTGAACGCGTGGTGGCGTGGATTTGTAAACTCCCCCATGTAAGAGAAACGATTCCATTCCCTCGAATGATGGGAAGACTAAGACCGTAAATGAAATTTGCCTTAGCACAAGTGAATCCCACTGTTGGAGATATTTCAGGGAATGTTCAAAAGATAGCTCAGACCATTGCTGAACACAGCAATAATGTGGATGTGTTGGTGTTTCCCGAAATGGTGCTGACGGGATATCCACCGCAAGATTTGTTATTTGAATCCTCATTTATCAACGCCACAGAATCAGCCTTGATAGAAATAGCAGAAACCGTAAGTGAATGTGTTGTCATATTGGGCACAATTCGACAGGAGGATGGAAATCTGTTCAATACGGCAGCCATTATCCATGTTGACGGTAAAATAGATTATCGAGATAAAACCTTATTGCCCACCTATGATGTATTTGATGAAATACGATATTTCACTTCGGCCACCTGCGTTGAGCCGGTTCAAATAATGGTTTCGGGAAAGCCCGTTTCAGTAGGCGTGCAAATTTGTGAAGACTTATGGGATGATGAATATTCTCAAAAAGTAACGCAACAGTTGGCTGAAAAGGGTGCGTCTGTAATGGTGAATATTTCTGCATCTCCATTTTGTCTTGATCGACATAAAGAACGCATTCAGGAAGTTCAGGCAAAAGTAGGGGAGTTTAAAATTCCCTTTCTCTACTGCAATTTAGTGGGCGCCCAAGTCGAGTTGGTTTTTGATGGTCAATCCTTTGCTATGAATAGTTCAGGTGAGATTATTGCCTTCGGGAAATCGTTTGCTGAAGATATTGTATTTGTAGATATTGAGGATTCCCAAGCGGTTTTAGTTTCAGATGCTTGTGAAGAAGAACAGATTTATAATGCACTCACTTTAGGCTTAAAGGATTACTTTAATAAAACAGGACATTCTAAAGGTATTATAGGACTTAGTGGTGGAATTGACTCTGCCCTCACCTGTGCCATTGCTGCCAATGGATTGGGTGCTGAGAATGTTATTGGGGTGGCTATGCCATCTCAGTTTTCATCTGACCACAGTATTTCTGATGCTGAATTATTAGCAAACAATTTGGGGATTAACTTTGAAACCATTCCCATCCAAAAACTGAATGCACAATTTTTAAATGATCTTGATTCCATATTTTCCGGCATTGAATCTGGGCTTGCAGAAGAAAACCTCCAAGCACGGATTCGGGGGAATCTACTCATGGCCATTGCCAATAAGAAAAATGCCTTGGTGCTAAACACGGGAAACAAAACTGAATCTGCATTGGGTTATTGCACCATGTA
>JABHHG010000059.1 GCA_018671635.1 Fidelibacterota bacterium
ATCCATTATTTCTAAAAAGAGCATTAACACATCGCTCTTTATATTCTGAACCTGAAAAAAATTATGAACGCCTCGAATTTCTTGGAGATGCAGTTTTAGACCATGTTGTATCTGAGTGGTTGTTTAATACATATAAAAAAATGGATGAGGGGCAACTGACCAAAAAAAGAGCCTCACTTGTGAACCGTACTTTCTTAGGAATGTTGGGGCAAAAAGTTGGTTTAGTTAACCATATTTTTGTGGATTCTGGAGTAGATATTAAAGATAATAAAGTTATCCAAAATATATCAGCTGATATATATGAATCTATAGTTGGTGCTATTTTTCTAGATGGTGGTGAGCAATCAGCAATAAAATTTATTCACTCAACATTAATTCATCTACAAGGACAAGCAGATGAAGATTCAAATTATAAAGGCACCCTAATTGAACTTAGCCATCGAAAAGGATTTAATTCACCCATCTTTGAGCTGACCAAATCAAAAGGGCCAGAGCATGATAAGATATTTCATATTAAGGTAAAACTAAGCAATGGGCAAACATTTGATGGGTTGGGGCGGAGTAAAAAATCTGCAGAACAAAATGCAGCGAAAATTGCATTAGAAACGATGCAATCTAATTAGTTTTGAATTCTTTTCTCTATTTCTTTAATTCTATCTCGTAACCGAGCAGCCACTTCATATTCTTCTTCTTCAACGGCACGATCTAACGCTTCATTTAAATTATCTAACATATCTTCCGAAGACGTAAGTGGTTCCATAATTTGACTTACTTCTTGAAGTTCATCTCCATTTTCGGGGTCTTCTATTTCTTCAATTAATCCCACTGAATTAAAGACTACTTCTTCCACAAAAATCGGTACCAATGAACGTAGCCCTATTGCAATGGCATCACTAGGTCGAGAATCAACCGTAACATCACCCGAAGCTAATTTAGTCATGGTTATTTTTGCAAAAAAAGTACCATTTCGTATATCCGAAATGACAATATGTTTAATATCCACATCTAAAGAGTGGATAATATCTAGCATGAGATCATGGGTCATGGGTCGAGGCATTTCAATCCCCTCTATAGCCATAGCTATAGCTTGGGCCTCATTGCTTCCCACAATAATAGGAACTTGACGCTCACCTTCCACCTCTTTTAACATTACCGCATAACCTTTGTTAGGTGGATAATACGATATTCTTAATACATCTACTCTCTTCATACTATAAATTTACCTTGTGTTGGAATTCAATAGCAAAAAATTATCGTTTCGCCATTTCTTCCTTTAATTTTGTAATTCTCTCCACTGGTGTTGGGTCCACATTATTTAATAATGCAGCATAATAACTTACCCAATCATTGAAATGGATCATTTTCAACAAACGAATTAAGGGAGATCTACCCTTCTCAGCTATTTCCACTTGTTTGCCTGCTTGCCCATCCAATAGTTTTGCAGTTACTTCCATTCGTCCCAATGAACGTGGATGGTCATTTTCATCCTTTAACCAAATAATACATTTTGTGGCCAATAAATCAGGATGACAACTCCAACCTTCAATTTCATTATGATTTTGCTCTGGGATGTTATGATGAAATGCTAACATCTTTGCATTCTCTTCTAATTGCCCCTTAAAACGTAAGGCGGCAACCCATGTCAAATCCTCACTTCCATAAATTATTGGACACATAGAATGAATTTCATTTGCTAAAATTACCGCAGGATTCTCATCATCACAATCAGATAACTCATCACAAAGTTTGGTTATTTTTTCAATTGAAAAATACAATTCTTCAACAATTGAATCACTGGCAAAACCTAATTTATTGAGCATAATCAATGTAAGTGAAACGGATAATCCCAATGCGGCTCTGGGCTGTAATCCTGCAGGAAGTAATGCATAATCTAAATTATTTTCTGTGGCCAATTCCTGAAGTTTACCTCCTGTTGTCATGGCAACAATTTTTGCACCTGCTTTTGTACATTGGTCAAATGCAGATAATGTTTCTTCAGTATTTCCTGAGTATGATGATGCCAAAACCAGTGTTTTTTCATTTACCCATTTAGGAATATTATAAGACCTGTTTACAAGTATGGGAACTTCACATTCATTCTGGATTAACATGCGAGTAACATCGCCGCCAATTGCTGAACCACCCATTCCTAAAATGAGAATATTATTTACATTAGAATATTCATGCTGGGGGATCCAATGTTCCATAATTGAAAATGCAGTTTTAATCTGTTTTGGAAATCCAATGATAGCATCATACATATTTGATACATCCAATTTTTGTTTTAATGCTTTAATTTCAAACATTAATTCCCTCTATTTGTAATAAGATTACTAAAAAATGAAAGTTTATTTGTATCGATATTTAATTCACTTAATAGTAAATCAGCTTCTTTTATGGTTAATTTAATTTTTTCTTGTGCTTCTTGATGAATACCTGAATCAGAGAGGAGTGTTCTAACTTTTTTTAAACCTTCAGGGAAATTTTCTTGGGCCAACGCTAAGGCATTACTCAATTCTGATGCTACACTTTCCTTGGCTTGAATCATGAGATAGGTTTTTTTACCCAATAATAAATCACTTTCTAAACTCTTTCCCATGTTATTGCTATTAGAATAAATTTCTAGCAAATCATCTTGAATTTGAA
>JABHHG010000045.1 GCA_018671635.1 Fidelibacterota bacterium
ATCCATTATTGCAAAGGTGGCATTCATTAGAGATAGCATATTCCTTAACTTCACCATCTTCTTTTTTGTGAATAGCTATAATCTTTGGTTCTGGAAACGGAAACTGTATCTTTAATGGGTTCAACAAGTGCTCAAACCCTTGATCATCGGTAGGTAGGCAATTATCATCAGGGAAAATCATTTTAATTAATGTACCCGTTCCTTGACCAGTTTCCATTTTACTAATCATGGTATCGATTTGAATAATGCCTGTTTTCGGCATCGGATCATATCCACGTTGGATTATATGCCCGTCCGTGGGGTGCGATTCTTGCTTAGTTCCAATTTTGATTCCTAAGCGCATAAATCCAGCAAGAACATCACTCTGTTGTCCATAATCAAGTGTGCTTTTTTCCTTATCCCATCCCGCCAATGAGTCATATATTTTTTTTATTTCAAAAGATGCTTGATTTAATTCACCACTGCGTGTTTTACTCCAAACATCAGCTCTGTTGCATTGCGAAGAGAGCAACGAATGGATAAATCCTCTATAAAATTTACCAATTAAATTAGAATTATTTCTTCTTTTATTATCAGAAGACGGTTTTAAACAAGTAGTATCAGTATCTTCTTCGCGACCACCACCACAACCGTGACCATTGTCATAAATATACATAGTATTTTTATCAAATACTGTAAAGATATTACAAGGCTTGTTAGCTGTAAGAAAAGCAACCAGGGCATCAATGCTATTTTGAATGAACTCGGCCATCATCTTCTGCGGTGGCAGTTTCTGACCAATCATCTGATTTAGGACCAAAATCAAAGGGTATGAAGAAGACATATGGTTTGACATTCTATAATATGTGAGATATATATGATATTTTGTATTCCAATCTAACATTTCAATTTTTAAAATTACTGAATCAAATCTCAATATTCACAGAAGATGTTAAACATATTTACACTATGATATTCGGTATTGGAGAGAATTTAATATATGTTTTTTGTGTTATATTGTCAATTGTAGTTTCTGCATCCATTGGAATTAACTTATTTCCTGTGAATTCTCTCCACAATCCTTTTTTATGAGGTAAAGTTTGCCATCGGTAAATACCTTTCTGTTCTATAATATTCAAACTTTCATGTAGTACTAATTCCACAAACATGCGCAGCTGTTTTTCATAAATGCACATATTAGTGTTGGTGCGGTATTCCTCTGGTTCAGGACATAATCTTTTTTCGTATTTTTTAAATAAATCTTTTGCCATATCTAGTCCTACATGTACTGCTGTTAATTTATTCCTTTCATAATCCCTTGTTGTTTTGTCTAATTTTCTGTTTTGTAATGCACGCGTTGAATATAGATTCAAATCTTGACATAAAAGTTGATAAAAAATAGAAAAATTTACACCATTTGGCGTAATCAATAGTTTATCATTTTTTAATGTGAAATATTTTGATTTAGAAAGCAATCGTAATACTTTTATTGTAACTATCATATAAAAAATTTTATGTGATTGTTATTATATTGTTTTATTTAAGTTGTAAGAATAACTTACATATCATCGTGAATGGCATAGTCACTATCGTAACCCATTTCAGCCCGTTCTTTCCTAATATCTTTATCCAAGAACTTTGATTTCAAAGCCTGAATAGCATATTGGCGCCTCATTGGGTCTTTAATTTTGCCTGCCTCTTGATATTCTTCCCATCGCTTTTGACGTCGTATAGAACCGGCATTGGCTCTTACCTGCAAACGACCTTTGCGTGTTGAATCATAATCTGTCCACTTATTTGGAAGTATATTGGATTTCGTTCCGGCATTAGCGACTTCAAAATGACAAGCGAGACCGATAGGATCTTCGTCATTGCTTGCAACTGGAAACATAACTGTTTCAGAAACTCCGCCTCTAATTGGCAATGTGCGTGAAGTACCGGTGAAAATTCTATTTGGATAACGGGGATTGACCCAAGAACCATCATATTCTCCCCCATCGATATATTGCCAACCATTTCCGTCTACCCATCGATTGATACCGTCGATAAGCGATTCGTTGTTTGATTCCAAACCCATTGATATGGTATGCGGAATTAGTTGCGC
>JABHHG010000097.1 GCA_018671635.1 Fidelibacterota bacterium
AATTCATCATATTATTTTAATAAAAAAAGGATACGAACAATGAACCTGAAAACAATACTAGGAATATTATTAATTGGAACTGGCCTTTACGGGCAAAACACTAATGATGGTCCTGTAACCATAACCTCTACCGGGACTGTTCCCTTTGTAGTTTCTTTTAACTCGGATGGTAACGGAGAAGATGCGACTGATGACTTGACTGAGACTGGGGGAGATTTTGCGACTGTACTTGATGATGACTATGATCGTACAACGGATGATGTTACCACTAACTACTTTGCTATTGACAATATTTTAGTTTGTAATGACTTTGATGCTAATCATTTGGTAGTTGTTAAGCTATTGAAAGGTGGCTGGACATTACCTGCTAGTTATGCCGGTGCAAAAACGACGGGAGCCACAGATACTGGTGAATTTCTGGTTAAGGTTAATGTAACATCAGCTGGATATCCCTCAAATGCTTCCGAAGGACTTGTGGCATCCGGTACATTTGGCACTCAATATACTGGTCTTGCAGAAACTGCAACTGAAGTTATGGTGGGTGGTTTAGCTGCACACGGTGTTGAAGATGCGGCCTTTGATGTTGATGCCAGAGTACTGATGGATTGGCTTACGGATATTCCAGGTACTTATACCGTTGCCCTGACAATTTCAGTTGAAGAAGGTAGTTAATATAATTATATAGATTTATATTTTAGTACTCTAATATGTTATGGAGAAAATTACTATTCATAATTATGGTACAGTTTGTTTTCTCCACAGATTACAGCCGTCAAATAAAAGTTGATTTCAATGGTGAGGATAGGGACCTCACCTCTATCAATTGGAATGGTACTAATATAGATTTTACGACGGTGAACATTTCTGCTTTGGATGCAGGATATATAGAGATTCAGGATTTGGTAGTTATAAGCGAATTATCCTCTAACTCTCAAATTAAGATAACTGCAACCCATGGGGGCTGGAGTACACTGCCAACGGGATATACTGGAGATAAAACCAGCTCTACTGGGGATGTGCAAATTAAAATAGATAATTTGGCTAGTGGGTTTTATGTATATTCAGGATCCAACTATGGAAATGAATATACTGCAATTTCAAACAGTGGAAGTGATCATATAATAGAAACGGCTGGGGCAGTCTCTGGATTAACAGCGGATATAAATGCCCGTGTTCTCTTGGACTGGTCAACAGATATTACAGGCAATTACGTTTTATCACTGGATTTTACGGTAACAAATTACTAAATAATTATGATGAATTATAAAAAAAATAGAATTAATCTGATATTTGTCTTTCTCGCTATGATCTTTGCTGACACTGATGCGGATGTTGCCGTAACCGGGTCAGGTACAATCCCATTCTGTGCATCTTGGACAAGCAGTACAACAGCACCCAGTTATGCCACAGTTGATATTGATGCCTATGATGCAGATTTTTTAGAATTTGCAAGTATTATCGCGGTAACTGATTTTGATGCGAATTATGCGTTTAATATAACTGCAACTAAGGGTACATGGACCCTTCCTGCTGCCTATGATGTTACAAATGGAGCAAAGAAGGCGAACGGTTCAGACAGTGATTTTTTAATTAAAGTTACTGACATAACTGTGGGAACAACTCCTGCATCATCTGGGGGTTTTGCCGTAGCCAATTCACATGATTCATATCAGGCCGCCACTACGAGTGGTGCTGTCATTGCATCCGGAGGGAGTACCTCATCAGGTTCGGCTCACGGCGTTGAAAGTGCAGCCTTTAACATTGATGGCAAAGTTCTATTAGATTGGGATACGGATATCCCAGGTGCCTATGCCTTATCTATTACTATTACAGTTGCATCTCAATAAATCACCTTTTATTAATTAAATTCAGGATGATCATGAAATTCCTACCTAAAATATTCCAAATCAGGAATATTTTTTTATATACATTATATATTATTAATTTTTGTTTTGCTCAGTTTCAGGTATCTCCTATGCTGATTGAACAATATATAGATAATAATCAGTCAGCAGTGTCAATTATTAATATTAGTAATAATAAAGATTCTCAGCTTGATTTAAAAATTTATTTAAAAGATCGGGCATTTATTGATGGGATTCAGACTGAGGCCCTTCCCGGTACCTTTGAACGGTCATGCTCAGATTGGATTTTTTTTACACCAAGTAAACTCTCTCTGAATGCTAAAGAAACTAAATCAATCAGAATAAATATGGAAGTACCTGATTCTGCCGTTGGGACTTATTGGTCAACATTATATATTGAAGAATCCTCAACCCCTACTCCCCGCGTGGCTGAATTCAAAGGGCATACAATAAATTTAGATGTAAATATGAGGATGGGCGTATTGATAACAGAGACTGTACCGGGAACCATAGTAAAGGATGGAAGGGTAGAATCTATTAATATATCATACGATACATTTGGTTTAGATGAAGATATATCGAAAGATAAAAGAACTATAGATATGTTTCAGGCTCTCAACAAACCTGAAATTATTCGAAATTGGATTTATATTCAAGATGATGATTTAAAAGCTGAATTTGAAAAAATAAATGTTCCAGAAAGTATATCTAATAAATTAAGGTATACGGGTATCGGCACTCCAAAAGGATTAATGAAGGTATTGCACAAATTAATTACAGGTACAGAAAATTTAATTGATGATAAGGGTGAAATAGTAGATAGAGATTATGTACAATTAATAGAAAAGTTATATTCCACTATCAAAAAATTAGAATCCAAGGTAAGCAATAAAAAGAATGCGTTTATAAATTTTTCGTATTTTAACAGCGGTAATGCAATATCAAAATGTACCGGCTGGATCGAGTTTAGAGATATAGATGGACTTACAGTAAAAAGAGTTGAATTGAATGAAATTTCTAAAATATATCCAATGGAAAGAGAAAATTTCCAGATTACAATTCCAAATGATTTAGAATCGGGCGAATATTCTGCTCTTGCGATAATAGATTATGGAGGAGCACGATTAGTTGCCGGAGAGATAATATTTGAATTTGAGAAACCCAAATAAAGATGAAGGTCATATTAGTCAGCATATTATTATCTTGTACTTTATTACTTTTTGGGCGCACTACTAGAAAAATTAGCGTAAATGTGTCAATTGAACCAACACAGCGATTGACATTACTAAGCTCAACACAATTTTCTGAGCTTGCAGCGAATCATTTAGATAATGGATATAATCAACTGGAAAGCTGTGTCAAACTTGAAGTGAAAAGCAATGTACCATGGGTTTTGATTGCTTATAATGATTCTTTTAATGAACAAACAAAGAATAATTATAAAGTAAAAGCCTCAGGGAACCCATATGTAGCCCTTACCCAATCAGAAGTTTTACTAATGAAGTCAAACTCCCCAACAAATGGTGAAATAATTAATATTGATTGTAAACGACTAGTTAGTTGGGATACTACAAAACCAGGACATTGGGAATTTTCACCATTATTTAAACTCCTCCCATTAACTGAAAATTGGATTAATTATTAATAGAAATGAATATATATTATTTTTTCTAATTGGGATTAGTTTTTGTTCAAGCCTCCAAATTTCCCAATCTAAGATTATACTTTCTAATATTTCTGAAGAAGAATTAGATCTTGGATATAGTATAGCGGATTATAATTTTACCTCTCCTTTTGAAATCCGGATTGATAGCGAAAATGAATGGGATCTATATATACAATCTGAAGATCTAAATCTGATGAGCAATAATGCAACAATTCCGATTCAAAAAATCCAATGGAAAAAAAGTATAGATCACGAGGCAGCATATAGGCCACTCAGCTATGAAAAAACCTGGGTAGGCTCAAGCCAACAGTATAAAAATGGTATCATTGAATTAAATTTTAGGATGATGTTAAGCTGGACCACGTATCCAGGTGAATATTCTGTGCCGATAGAATTAATTGTCGAAGATAAGTCTCATATATCAAGAAAAAGAAAATTAATAAAAACAAAGCAAGACAATTAAGATAAGATGCGACTTCATTCATCTAAGCTTTTATTTTATTCTATAATTTTTAACACAATTTTACTCTCCCAAAATCTCGTTCAAAAAGATGGGTTTGCCTTCAACTTTCCTGAAAAAGGCTATGAAGGAACACCCATGGTATTTGATGTATCTCCAGTCAATCCAGAATATCTGTATTTATGGGAATTTGGACATAGCAGTCAGTACTCAGTTTTTAATTGGCGTAAATATGAAGACCGTTCCATGGGCTCGAGAGTAGAATTCACATATCCAGGGCAAGGGAAAAATAATGGATATATCGTAAAGGTAGAAATCTATAAAGACAATATATCTAAAGCTACAAAAGTCACTGAATACGAGACATTTATTCCTGTATACAATGTTCCACCAACCGTGACAATGGTAGAAGCTCCAATAGAAGGAGTGGAAGGTGAAAGACTCTTTTTTAAAGCAAGCCACACAGATCCAAGCGCTGTAGATAAGCATACTTACTATTGGAATTTTGGGGATGATACAAATCAACAAGGACCATTTGATAGTTATGATAATAGTAATCAAATTGAACATGAGTATTATAACGATGGACTATTCAACATCATGGCAATTGCGATGGATGATGATGGAGATGCGGATACCATATATCATCAGATAACAATAAAAAATGTTCCACCTGTATTAGAAAATATAAAACATAAAGAAAGTGCTAATGAAGGAGAGAGAGTATCTTTTAGGTCCGAGTTCTCCGATCAGGGAATTAATGATATTCATACTTTTGTATGGAACTTTGGTGATGGTAACGTTGACACTTCATTTAATAATTTGATTGATTATACATATGAAGATAACGATACTTATGAAATTGAATTAATCATCTTTGATGAAGCGCTAGATTCAGATACAATCAAGTCTGAAATCACTATTCAAAATGTAGCCCCTAAAATAAAAGGGGTAATTCCCAAAAATGCTGAAGAAGGAAAACCCGTATTTTTATCACTGGTCATATACGATGAAGGTGAAAATGATACCCATAAAATTTATTGGGATCTAGGTGATGGGATTCAAGATTCTACTATGGAATTCACTCATCAATATGTGGATGATGGTGAATATACGATCAATATTTCTGTTGAGGATGATGATGGAGGAACTGATGTCTGGGTACAAAAAATTACAATTTTTAATGTTGATCCAACACTTGAATTTTCAATTCCCGATACAGCCTCTGAAGGTGATACCTTGAAATTTGAAGTTAATGCTACAGATTTGGGAATTAATGATACTTTTACCTACCTTTGGAATTTTGGTGATGGCACTATTGATTCTGTACAAGCAATAACAAAAGTTTACAAAGATAATGGGGATTATAAAATTTACGTTACCGTGAAAGATGATGATAATGGCTCTGTAACGGAAGAAAAAAATATAATCATAAATAATGTTCCCCCAACTCTCTCTGCTACAATCCCACTCAAACAATATGAAGGAAGTAAAGTTGAAATATCAGCCAACGTTGCAAGTGATCCTGGTACTGATGATAGTCATACTTTTACATTCAATTATGGAGACGGCACAATCTCTGAAGAGCCCTCCCATATTTATCAAGACAACGATGAATATGAAATTGAAATCATACTTTCGGATGATGATGGTGGCAGTGACACGTTAAAGCAGAATATCTCCATCATTAATCTTCCTCCAGAAATTTTAGGTGAACTTCCCAATAAATCTAATGAGGGTCAGAATTTAAATTTTCAAATTACAATTGAAGATCCTGGTAATCTAGATACACATACATATTTCTGGGACTATGGTGACGGATCTTATGATTCTACATTATTAACTCAACATGTTTACCAAGATAATGGTGAATATAAATTGATGGTGAGGGTTATTGATGATGATGGCGGCGTGGATTCCCTGGAACACCTGGTTAATGTTTTAAATCTGCCTCCAATACTTTCTGCATCATTTACATCCTCATCAAAGGTACAGATTCCTGAAGATCAGGGAGGTAGTAAAGAAATGGATGTAATTACACAGACAATTGATATTTCACAAACTGAGATGGAACATTCTAGCCCGACAGGTGATAGGAATGCATCAGTTATATTTAATGCTTCTGTGATTGATTCAGGGCTAGTAGATACCCACACTTTTTCATGGGATTTTGGAGATGGGACTACGAGTACAGAAGCTAATATAGAACACATCTATTCAAGCAATGGTGTATTTCCCATAACTATGATAGTAATGGATGATGATTATGGGTCTGATACACTTAGCCAAACAATAATGGTGACCAATGTAACACCTGCGCTGGGGGCCACCCTACTTACCCCAGACAGTCTCTATCAATCAATAATTATACTTCCACTTGATGTCGAAGGAGCAAAAGAGGGAAATACTTTTTCATGGGATTTTGGAGATGGAGACACCACAAAAGCATCTATGCCCACTCATGCTTACAATGAAAATGGTGATTACTTGTTAACTGCTCGTGTTATTGATTTAGCTGGGAACATTGGACTTAATTTTAAAAAAATTAATGTAAATGGTCGACATCCTTCCATATTACCTTTTGAAGATGATAAAGAATTAGAGGGATTGGTCGATTCAGGGAACAGTCTACAATTCTTCTCAAAAGATTATTTTTCAATTTCGAGTCGTAGGCAAATCACATATTCTCCCAATTCTTTTCCGACCTTGGTTTATACATTAGAAAATTTTACAGATAAAAAAACAGATGTAAATATAAATCTGATCTTACCTGATGGATGGAAAATTATCTCTTTAAATACACCTGAGACTTTAGAAGCATATTCTAAAGAAAGGGTACGAGTCACGTTCTATATACCTAATAATGAAAAAGCGGATAATATTCATAAAATCCGTTTGATTGCACAAATCGGTGACTATGACCATATGGTATCTATTATGTCAGGTGTAGATATAAAAATACATGAAAAACCAGCCTTTGGCTTAGAAGCATATCGTGAAAATGAAGAGATATTTATCAATAAGAAACAAGGCATTAAATATTTGATTGAAAATATGGGTAATGTGACAGACACATATTCTTTGAATGCTATTCTACCTAAAAATTGGGAGCTGATTAATTTAGAACAGGATATCCAATTAGCACCTGGATTATCAAAAGAATTTGAGGTGATAATAAAATCACCTAAAGAAAAACATAAATCCATTGAAGATGAAATTATTTTGGAAGCCGTCTCAAAAAAACTGAGTGAAAAAATTGGAATTTGGTCTGATGCTATTGAAGAAAGAAAAGGGTTTTGTTCTGACAGCTATTCTGAACATTGCTCAATAGATGGAAGAAATACTCCAGAAGACTGTGAAATAGGTAGTATCTGGAATCCAGAAATTGAACCCATCATTCAGCATTGTTCGGATTCTCTATTTACTAATAAAGAAGACTGTGAAAGAGAACTAGAATGGATTGAAGGAATTCCAGGAACCTTATCTACCTGTACAGACACTACATATACTACTCTGAGTAAATGTGTTGATAATAATGCAACTTGGATTGCAGGAACCGCAGATACAGACGGATATTGCTCTGAATCAAAGATTAATACAAGAAAACGATGTGAGCAGGCTAACATATGGTTTTCTACAGTACGTGGTATTCAAGCCTTCTGTAAATCATTCCCTGAAAGAAAGTCTGAAGAAGATTGTCTTGCAATAGGGTCATGGACTGAGACCTTTAACGGTACTGAAACAGAAAAAGAATGTAAAGCAGTATACACCTGGCACCCAGAAAAATTATCCCAAGAAGAGTACTGTACCGAGTCCTACTGGAATAATAAGGAGGATTGCGAGTCCATCAGTAAATGGGTACTTTCTGAACCTGCTATTGAAGCAGGTTGCGTGAATCCCCTTTACACTACAAAAGAAGAATGTGAAAAAGATAATGTATGGCTAGAAGCATTTCCTATAAAACCAGCCTATTGTCCAGATGGAATTTCTAAGAACCTTGTCGATTGCAATTCACCTGGAGAATGGTTCCCCAGCATATCTTCAGATCAGGCATATTGTACAGATGGGATTTCACAAAATCTAATCGAATGTGAAAAAATAACCACATGGACTCCCGAAATTGAAGCAAGAGATGCATTCTGCTCAGATATATCAGCTAATACACAGGAAGATTGTGGAAATCCTCCGGGAATGAAAATTTCCTCAGTAGTAAATTTATTTAGCAGGCTAAAAGCCCCTGAGGGAAAATCAAATGCAATGTTTGCATCATTGCCTGTACAATTGGGCGTTGAACTGGGGAATTTATCATCTAAATATTATCCAAGTTCAAGGATATCAGCACAAACTCAGAAGACAAAGATAGGACCATATACCACATGGTTTAAATACAGCCAAATGTATAATCAATATGAATTATCAGATTCTATAGATGCATCTGAGAGTTCACAACAATATTTAGATAATTATACAGTTGACAGATTGCAATTTTATCTATCTCGGGATAATTGGGAAATAAGCTTGGGCGATAATAGCATAGATAAATTTGATCTTATTAGCAAGCTGAGCCCAGTTCCAATGTTTGGAATGAACGGCTTTGAAAGCATTAGAGGGGTACAGTTTAATTATAAATTTAGCAAATTTGATGCAGGTTTTAACTATGGAAGTGGTCCGACATTTTCGAAAGAACACAATCTTGTTTCAGTTTCTATTGGTAGTAAACAAAATATAGAAAAAACTACTTTTTACGGTGCCTATTATCAAAATAAAACAGACTCAGCATCTATGTCACACTTTATTGACCTGCAGCGAATAAAAAAATTCGGTAATTTTAACACAGGGCAGATATTCGCATTAACACATAAGGACAGTATTACAGATGGTTCAGTGCAGTTTATATTTGAATACTCAAACCCAAAATATAAAATAACCAGTCGTTCATATTTTATTGGTTCAGATTTTGATGATGATAAGAAAGGACGGCAAGGCTCTGACCTAACATCAAATATAAAGTTTAATGAACAACTATATAATTTTTCTAGAATTCAGATTTATAAACAGGATTTATATGAATCCACACCAATCTATACATATGAAAAATTTATAGATTCAGGAGATGGAAAGTGGAATGAAAATGAAGTGATCTATGAGGATTTTTTAAATGCATTAGAATGTGAAGCCTCTGATTTTTCACTGACTTGGGAATTAAATGGTGAATGGGATGAAGATGAAACTATCTACAATGAATTTTTAGATGAAGTAGAATGTGATGCCTCTGATCTTTCACTAACTTGGGATCCGGAATATAGATTAAACGAATATTATTGTTCTGACGAGAATGATAATTGTGTCTATTTAAAAGGAACTTGCTTTATGGATAAAGGGATTTGCTTTAGGGATGAAGTAAATGGCCAGTGGGATCCGGGAGAAGTCTGGAATGAATTGAATGACAATGGAAAATGGGATGCTGATACCACTTATATTGAAAGAGTTTTAGTTGCAGATTTTAATGATAAAATATTCTTCCAATTTAAGAATGGATTAAGAGTCAATACAGGATATAAATATCGTTATAGTACATTTTCAAATGAACAACATAGCAAAAAAACCGAAGTAGATCTTAGACTCATTAAAAACTTCAATATTAACTCACCTTATCTTTCAGCAGTAATTGCAAATGAAATAGATATTGTAAATGATCAATATTCAAGATTCAGATTTGAAATGGGGAATCGTTCTATTTTTGAAAATCTGAACATGAATTTCAATCAACTTGTTTCACTGGAGACCTATGGCCCCCTTGATTCACTAAAAAATAGTTATCCTAATTACCAAACTAGTTTTGACGCAAGATTTCGTATTTTTAAATTAAATTGGAATTTTTATTTTCTCGTTGAAAATCTATGTCCATTGTGTACCGGTGAAGAAGAAAAATCAGTGATAAAGACACTTGCATTAGAAAGCTCATTTTCATTAAATATATTGGGTGTTAAAAATAGAATACGATTGGGAGTTGGATATTCAAATAATGGTTTGAATCTAACATTTGGCTTGACACCAACTGGAGGTTCACATTCATCAAAAATCAGGATTCCAGTACCTCTAATTAAGATAAAGGGCAGGTATCAAGGTGAAATATTTATTGATAATAATGGTAATGGAATAAGGGAGGTGAATGAACCCGGTGTCCCCAATCTTATGTTATTTGTTAATGGAGATTATTCAGTTACAAATGAAGACGGGAAATTTGAGTTTGGTGCTTTAGAACCAGGAAGATATAACCTTTCTTTTGACCCAAGCACACTGGATGCAAAGTATAAGTTTGCAGATGACTTCCCCTATCCAGTTACAATTACTAAAGGGAGCAAGGATTTTGATTCGTTCCCAGTATCCCCTATATGTAAAATTAAAGGAACTCTCTATATTGATTCCGATCTGGATAATAATAAAGATTTAAATGAAAAAGTAATTGATGAAGCTAGACTCATAGTTCAAGATAACACAAATAATGAGATAATAGTATATACTGATAGTAATGGACGATTTGAAATTCCTGATCTTAAAACGGGGATTTATAATTTAATAGTTGACCCTGAATGGTTACCTGAGCGAATGGTTGCTACCAATAATTCCGAGAGTAAAAAAATATTCACAAAATTAGGTTGGCCAGTAACCGTATCTAATGAAAATTCAACAGTTGAATTTAATATTCCCATTAATGAAGAAGAATTAGAGGTTCGTGTCGACGTTAGAAAGGATGCTAATGGTGATAGATAAGCTTTTAATAAATCTAATATTAATTTGAATCCCTCTCAATAAAACCATATTATTGAATATGTTAAATTTAAAAAGTATGGTGATTTAATGGTAATCTCACACATAATTAAAAACTCCTTTTTATTCGTAATAATCATCAGCTTCATTTTTTCAGATAACACTGTTACGAATGATAACTTTGATACAGCATTCCATTTTTATAATAATGCCGAATGGGATAGTGCTCAATTTTACTTCAATGAAACTATTATTCATAATGATCTTAAAATTTCGCCTGAACTAACGATTACCGCCTATCGTAATATAGGGAACTCCCTAATCAGGAAACATAAACTGGAAGAAGCTAAACAACCTCTAGAACAATCAATTTTCTACGCTAAAAAATATTTAGGGGAGTCAAATCAATATATTGTGAAAGCTATGAATAGTTTGGCTGTTATCTCTTCGATTAAAGGTGAGTCTAATAATGCAATTTCATACTTCAAGCAGATTATTCAGATCCAAATGAATGTTGATAGTACAAAGTACAATCTCCTCGGAAAACTATATAATAATATTGCAAATAACTATAATGATTTAAATAATTTTGATTCGGCTATCAAAAATTATAAAGTGGCACTTTTTTATAAAGAAAAAACATTTGGTAAAGGTTCACCGAAGTTAGCCGTCACTTATAATAATATTGGCACAATTTACCACAATATGGGCAATCATGATGAATCAATACACTATTTCAAATTCGCCCTTCAATATAAGGATGATAGCTATGCCCCATCCTCTCTTGCTAAAAATTTATAAAAACATGGCATTATCACTCACAAAAATGAACGATTTTGAGTTAGCAAAATCCTATATTTTAAAAGCCATCGAAATAGAAAATCTCAGTGAATCATATACTCACTTTAGTAATTTAGGTAATATTTACAACTCCTTAAATAATCACAATAAAGCAATAACTAGTTTCAGCCGTTCTCTCTTTATTATTGATTCCTTAAAGATTGATGACCCTTCACATTATGCTAATGTAATGAATAATTTAGGAGTTACTTATCTTAATTTAAAGGATACAACTACAGCTAAAAATTATTTTAACAAATCTATTAACATCTATAAATCAAAAGCGAAGTTATCACATCTTAATCGTTATCCATATTATAATTTAGCAAAATGCCATTTAGAAAATAATCCAGACAAA